>DIXX01000003.1:8431-24644 GCA_002428805.1 Cetobacterium sp. UBA6069 | reverse complement strand
GTTGCAAAAAATTCTAAAATGATGATGATTGTAATTGGAGCAATATTTTTTTCAACAATTTTAAAAGTTATAACAAACTATTTCTCAGATATTTATTCTGGTTATATTACAGAAAAAATTAGAAGAGATATAAAGGTAGATGTATTTTCACATCTACAAAATTTACCATTAGCTTATTTTAAACAAAATAAGCTTGGAGATTTAATGGCTAGACTTTCTGGAGACTCAACAACTTTAGGAAGAATAGGGTTTATGTTATTTGATATGCTAAAAGAGTTTGTTACTGTTATAGCTCTTTTAGTTAGAATGTTTCAAGTTGATGTTATCTTAGCACTGATATCATTGACAGTTCTTCCTGCTATTTTATCATTGGTAAAAAAGTATACTAAAAAGATTAGAAAATCTGGAAGAATTAGACAGGATACAGTTGGAGATGTAACAGCCTTTGTACAAGAGTCGTTGTCTGGAGTTTCTGTTATAAAAGGATTTAACAGAAGTGAAAAGATGATAGATAACTACAGAGACGTAACGCAGGATGAGTTTGATAAAATATATAAAGCTACAAAGATAAAAGCAAAAGTTTCACCAATAAATGAGGTTTTATCAACAATAATGATTCTGTTAGTTGCAGCTTATGGAGGATATCAGATAATAGTTGCTCAAACTATGACCCCTGGAGACTTAATATCATTTATAACAGCAATAGGACTTATGCAACAACCATTAAAAACTTTAATTAAAAGAAATAGTGAGCTACAAGAAGCCCTTCCATCAGCAGACAGAGTTATAGAGATTTTAGATGTAAACTTAGAGGTTGATTATATAGGAGAAACTCCAAAAGAGGTTCCAGAGATTATAGAAACTATTAAGTTTAATAACGTTGATTTCAAATATGATGATGGGGATGAAAAAGTTCTTAAAAACTTTACACTGAATGTTAAAGCTGGAGAGGTTGTAGCTTTAGTTGGAAAAAGTGGAAGTGGAAAAACAACTTTAGTAAACTTACTGCCAAGATACTATGATATAACTGCAGGAAGTATCAAAATAAATGGAACAGATATAAGAGAGATGTCACTAAAACAATATAGAAACCATATAGGAATAGTTCCTCAAGAAACATTCCTATTCAGTGGAACTATAGGTGAAAATATAGGATTTGGAAAAGATAACGTTACAGAGGAAGAGATAATAAACGCCGCTAAGATGGCAAATGCTTATAACTTTATAATGGAACTACCAAATCAATTTAATACTGAAGTTGGAGAAAGAGGAGTTCTTCTTTCTGGAGGGCAAAAGCAGAGAATAGCGATCGCTAGAGCTTTAGTTCAAAACCCAAGTATAATGATATTAGATGAAGCAACTTCGGCTCTAGATACTGAATCAGAAAGATTGGTACAAGACGCTTTAGATAAGTTGATGAAAGGAAGAACAACATTTGTTATAGCTCATAGACTTTCAACAATAATAAATGCTGATAAAATTGTTGTGATGGAAAATGGAGAGATAAAAGAGGTTGGAAACCACGAAGAATTACTAAAAAATAATGGAATATACAGAAAACTTTATGAAATACAATTTGGGAAGATAGAGCCTATAGAAATAGCGGATTTAATTGAAACTCAAAAACTTGAAGAGTTAGAGCAATATGTATAAAAAGGGAGAGATAATGATAAGACTAGACGGAAGAAAAACAGATGAAAAAAGAGCGGTAAAAGTAACTAGAAACTACACAATGTATGCAGAAGGTTGTGTTTTAATAGAGATGGGAAATACAAAAGTTATTTGTACAGCAACAGTTGTAGATAAAGTACCTCCATTTTTAAGAAATCAAGGTAAAGGATGGATAACAGCTGAGTACTCAATGTTACCAAGAGCAACAGGAGAGAGAAACCAAAGAGAAGCTGCTAAAGGTAAACTTGGTGGAAGAACTATGGAGATTCAAAGACTTATAGGAAGAGCTTTAAGAGCTTGTATCGATTTAGAGAAGTTAGGAGAAAGAACTATCACTGTTGACTGTGATGTAATTCAAGCTGACGGTGGAACAAGAACAACATCTATAACAGGTGGATTTATTGCTTTAGAGATGGCTATGAGAAGACTTATAGAAGCTGGAACTTTAAAAGAAAATCCAATCGTTTCTAACTTAGCAGCAGTTTCAGTAGGAATGGTAAAGGGAACTCCAATATTAGATTTAATGTATACTGAAGATTCAGAAGCTGAAGTTGATATGAACGTTATTATGAATGATAAAGGAGAGTTCGTTGAAATCCAAGGAACTGGAGAGGAATCAACATTCTCAAGAAAAGAGTTAAATGCTATGTTAGATTTAGCTGAAAAAGGTATCTATGAATTAATAGATCTTCAAAGAAAAGAGATAGAGGAGGAGTTTTCAAAGTAATGAAGATATTTTTAGCCACAGGAAATAAGAAAAAGATAGATGAGATGTCTAAAATTTTAAGTAACTCTAATTTTGAGATACTTTCTATAAAGGATGGAATCGAGATTCCTGAGGTTATAGAAGATGGAGATACTTTTGAAGAAAACTCAAAGAAAAAAGCATTAGAGATTGCAAAGTTTACAAACATGATTACAATTTCAGATGATTCAGGACTTTGTGTGGAAGCTTTAAATGGTGAGCCGGGAGTTTATTCTGCTAGATATGCTGGCGAGGATAGCAACGACGCTGCTAATAATAAAAAGCTTATAGAAAATCTAAAAAATGTAGAAAATAGAAAAGCTAAATTCGTAACAGTTATAACTTTAGGAAAACCAAATGGAGAGTCGTACTCTTTCAGAGGAGAGATTGAAGGAGTAATTGTGGATGAAGCAAGAGGAGCAGAAGGATTTGGCTATGACCCTCACTTCTATTTACCAGAGTATGACAAAACATTTGCAGAGATGCCTGAGATAAAAAATCAAATTAGCCACAGAGCAAAAGCTTTAGAAGCTTTAAAAGGTGGAATTGATAAAATATTAAATATAGGCTAACCTAAGGGTTAGCTTTTTTTAGATAAAAGAGGTTATTAGGGAGAGAAAATGTACTTAAAAGGCGTAGAGATTTATGGATTTAAATCTTTCGGAGAGAGAATAAGGATTGATTTTGATGGTGGAATTACATCAATCGTTGGACCAAACGGAAGTGGAAAATCAAATATATTAGATGGAATATTATGGGTTTTAGGAGAGCAATCATATAAAAATATAAGAGCAAAAGAAAGCAAGGATATAATATTCTCTGGTGGAGAGGGAAAAAAGCCTGCTAGCTATGCAGAGGTATCACTTTTTATAGACAATAGAGATAATTTTTTCCCAATAGAAGCTGAAAATATAAAAATAACAAGAAAAATGTCACAAAATGGTGATAATGATTATTTAATAAATGATAAAAAAGTTAGACTGAAAGATATTGGAGAGTTGTTCTTAGATACTGGTGTAGGAAAAAGTGCTTATTCTGTAATCGGTCAAGGAAAAGTAGAAAGAATAATCTCATCTTCAAATAAAGAGATAAAAAGTATAATTGAAGAAGCTGCTGGAGTTAAAAAATTCCAATATAAAAAGTTAGAAGCTGAAAAAAGATTAGAAAAAGTTCAAAGTGAGCTTGAAAAGATAGAGCTTGTTTTAGGTGAAATCGGTGAAAATAGAAGTAGAGTTGAAAAGCAATCTAAAAAAGCAGTTGAATATCTAGAAATAAAGGATGAAAAAAATAATCTTCAAAAAGGAGTTCTAACATTTGATTTAAATTCGAAAGAGGAGATATTAAAATCTGGAGAGAAAGAACAAGAAAGATTGCAGAGTATCACATTGACTTTAGATGAAGAGTTAAAAAAATCTGAATTAGAATTAAATGCGATTGAAACTAGAAGAAAAGAGTTATATGAAAAAATAGAGAATTTCTCAGAAAGTAATAGTTCTTTAAAATCAGAGATAGAAATTCTAGAAAAAGAAGAGATAAGAGTAAGAGAAAGAAGTACATCTTACACTAGAGAGTTAAAACAAAAAGAGGAAGAATTAGTTTCGTTAGAGAAATCAATCATTGCCAAAAAAGAGATAGCTCAAAAGTTAGAAGAGGAAAAAGAAAGAGTAAAAGAGAGAGTTCTCGAAATTGAAGGGAAAAATAGAGAGTTTGAAAGAGCTATCGAAGAAAAAGAAAATAGTAAAAAAGATAAAGAGATAGGTGTTGAGTTAAAAAAGAGAAAAATAATGGATTTAGAAGTTGAGAAGTTAAAATTACTAAATGAAATTGAAAGCTCAACAAGAAGAATGAAGGGAAGCGAGTTTAAAATCAACTCTTTAAAAGAGGAGCAACAAGGGTTCCAAAAAAAGATTGATGAAAATTCAATAGAGTTAGAAAAAGCATTAAAAAATAGAGATCTGAAATTAAAAGAGCTGAAAGAAACAGAAGAGAGACAGATAAAACTAGAGCAAGAGATCAGTGAGTTAAGCCGTGATATGAATAAAGCAGCTGAACTTATAAGAAATGCTGAGTTTGAAGAGAAAAGAGCAACTGCTAGGCTTGGAGGACTTTATAGAGTTCAAGAGAGCAATGAAGGGTTCTATAAGGGAGTTAAAGAGGTTTTAAATGCTAAGATAGCAGGAGTAGAGGGTGCTGTAATATCTTTAATAACAGTTCCAGAGGAGTATCAAAAGGCCATTGAAGCAGCTATCCCAGGGAATTTACAAGATATAGTTGTTACTAGTAGTGAAGTTGCTAAAAAAGGTATTGAAGTTTTAAAAGAGAAAAAAGCTGGAAGAGCATCGTTTTTAGCACTAGATACAATTAAAGTTGGAGGAATCAAAGATATTCCTAAACTTGATGGCGTTATTGGAAGAGCTAGTGACCTTGTTTCAGCAGAAAATAAATATTCAAAAATTTTAGACATGTTACTTGGGAATATTTTAGTTGTAAAAGATGCCGATATAGCTTTAAAAATATTGAAAGGAAATAACTATAGCGGAAACATAGTTACACTTTCTGGAGAACTTTTAAGTTCTAGAGGAAGAATAACAGGTGGAGAAAATAGTAACTCGATAGTTAGTCAAATTTTTGAGAGAAAAAAAGAGATTAAAACTTTAGAAGACAGCATAAGTGAGATGTCAGCAAAGCTAAAGGAGTGGAATGAGAAAGTTACACTTATGAGCTCGAAACTTGAAAAGTATGAGGATGAAATCGGTGGAATAGATGCACTAGAAGATTCGTTGAGAAAACAATCTAAGTTAGCAGAAGAGTTATATACTGATTATAAATCTAAAGGGGAAAAGTTAGAAAAAGAGAGTAGAGTAGTTTCAATAGAGATAGCAGAAGAGGAAAATTATAGCAAAGAATATGCTAAAAGAGTGGAAAGTTCTCAAAGTGAAAAAGAGATAACAGAAAAGATAGTTATAGAATTAAAAAATGAGTTAGATAATGAAAATATAGCTATCCAAAGCCTAAATTCAGAAATAAATGAACTTAAAAATCAGTTTTCTGATATAAGGATTTTATATTTAAATAGTAAAGATAGATTCCTTCAAATAGAAAAAGAAGAGTCTAAAGAAAAAGTTGAAGAGAGAGAGATTCTAGATAAAAAAGAAAAAGTTTTAAATATTTTATCAGAAATAAAAAAAGAACTTGAAAAATTAGAAGAAAAGGCTCATACTATAATAGAAGAGATAAAGAATAAAAATATAAAATTTGAAAATGAAAACACAGAACTAAAAGAGATGAAAAAAGAGGACCATACTTTAGAAGAGAAATCAAAAGAGTTAATAAAATCATCTAGAGAGATTGAATCGACTTTATTTAAAGAGAAAGAGATTTTGAATAGAGAGCTAGAAAGAAAAGAGAGAATTTCAAAAGAGATAGAAGAGATATTAACTCAGTTAGAAGAACTTTTAGAGGTAGAGGCTCACTTATTGAGTGAAGATGAAATAAAAACTTCAAGAGTTAGAGTTAGAGAGTTAGAGTTAAAACTAAGAAGCTTTGATTCTGTAAATCTACTTTCAATCGAAGAGTTTAAAGAGTTAGATAACAAATATAAATTTATTGATTTACAAAGAGAGGATTTAGTTAAAGGAGAAAAGAGTTTATCTCTATTAATTAAAGAGATTGATGAAACAATAGAGGAGAAATTCTACGAAGCTTATGAAGATATAAATAAAAATTTCAATGAGATGTGTGTAGAAACTTTAGATAACTCAGAAGGAAAACTTTCTCTTCATAATGGAGAGGATTTTGCAAACTGTGGAGTTGAAATATCTGTTAAATATAAAAATAAAAAAAGACAAGCTCTATCATTGTTATCAGGTGGAGAGAAATCAATGGTAGCAATAGCTTTCATTATGGCAATATTCATGTATAAGCCAAGTCCATTCACATTCCTAGATGAGATTGAGGCAGCTTTAGATGAAAAAAATACTAGAAAGTTAATTGGAAAATTGAAAGAGTTTACAGATAGATCTCAATTTATTTTAATAACACACAATAAAGAAACTATGAAAGCGTCGGATTCTCTATATGGAGTAACGATGAATAAAAAAATAGGAATTTCTAAATTAGTTCAAGTAAAAATTTAGAAAAGAGAGGAAAAAATGAGACTTTTATCGTATATATATTTTTTAATAACCTCAATACGAAATTGGCTTTACGATAAAAGGTATCTTAAGATAAATGAGATACCAGATGTTGATATTTTATGCATAGGGAATATAACTGTTGGAGGGACTGGAAAAACTCCAGCAGTTCAATTCTTTGCAAAAAAACTTCTGAAAATGGAGAGAAAAGTTGCGATAGTATCAAGGGGATATAGAGGCAAAAGAAAAGTTGATCCATTGATTGTAAGCGATGGAAAAAAAATATTAGTAAGTTCAAAAGAGAGTGGAGATGAACCTTATATCCATGCCTTGAACTTAAAGGTTCCAGTTATAGTAGGGAGAGATCGTTATACAGCCTGCAAACTAGCAGTAGAAAAATTTGGAGTAGATACAATTATATTAGATGATGGTTTTCAACATAGAAAATTAAAAAGAGATAGAGACATTGTATTGATTGATGCAACAAATCCATTTGGTTGGGGAGCTTTACTACCTAAAGGAACTCTAAGAGAGGATTTTCAAAGAGGTGGAGAGAGAGCTAGTGAGTTTATAATAACAAAATCAGATTTGATATCAGAAAGTGAATTAGAGACTATAAAAAGGTTTTTAAAAGTTAAATTTAAAAAACCGGTTTCAGTAGCAAAGCATGGTGTTACATCACTTTGTGATGTAAAAGGTAATGCAAAGCCACTATTTTGGGTAGCGGGAAAAAGAGTGCTACTTTTTTCAGGATTAGCAAACCCACTTAATTTTGAAAAGACAGTCATCTCTTTAAATCCAGAGTATATTGAAAGAGTTGATTTCATGGATCATCATGATTTTAAAGGGAAAGACTTTGATGTTATAAAAAGAAGAGCAGCAGGTATGGATGCAGATTTTATAATAACCACAGAAAAAGATTTAGTTAAACTTCCTAAGGATTTAAATATGGATAATTTATTTGTCCTTAAAATAGAGTTTACGATGTTAGAAGATAATAGTTTAGAAGGATTTGGTGAAAGTAATGAAAAATAGAATAGAAGAAAGAATCACAAAAGTTGTTGAAAATGCAGAGATTCTTGATAAAAGAGCGTATTTAACAGTAGATGCTGAAGGAATTATAAAAAGAAAAAATATGAACTTTACAATCCCAGCAATGGTTTTTTGTGAAAGTCATGAAATCTTTAATATGACTTTAGAAAGCGAATGTAACAAAGTTGAAAGAGAAAAAGAAAAGAAAATTGAAAGATTATCAAATACTTCTATAGAAAAGTTAAAAGAAAATTTTGTTAAATTAGTTATAAAAGGTGAGATTGAATTCTCAAAAAGATATGGAAAAGAGTTAGCTTTAAGAGATAAAGAGGAGTTTCTAAAAACTTTATTCAATTTATCACTAATGGATAACCCTTTATCAATGAAGAGTTTGATGGCTTTATCGATGAGAGAGATTCTAAATACAGTAGGTTGGATTGATGAAGTTGGATATTTAGTAATAAGTTACTTTACAAAACAGAGATATGATTTATATCTTTTAGAAAATGCACAAGAAAAAGATACAGTAGAAGAGATTCAGGAAAGCTCATTAGCCTTAGTTGCATATAAAAAAGTTTTAGAAAGCTACGATTATAAAAATATAAGAAAATATAGAGGTGTTTTAAGTGCTGCTTCTATAAAAAATAATGAAAAAGAATATTCTAGAGTGGAAGATGAGATTTTAAAAAGTATAAAACTTTAAAAGGGGGCAACAGGTGTTAAATTATTTTAATATAAAAATGATTAACATTTTAGACAATAAGTCTGTTTCAAAAGATGAGATATTAAAAAAATTAGTATTTAATATGTCTGAAAACAGTGAGTTGATATTAGATAGAGATAAATTTTATGAAGAGGTTTTAGAAAGAGAGAAAGTCGGAACAACAGCTATAGGTATGGGCGTTGCAATTCCTCATGCTAGAACAGAGGCTGTAAAAGATATAGTTGTATCGGTTGGATTATTAAAACAATCTGTGGATTTTAACTCTTTAGATAATGAAAAAGTTAAAATAGTTATTTTAGTTGGAGCACCAAAAGGAGAGAGTAAAAAATACTTAGAGCTTCTGTCTTCTTTATCTCGTATTTTTAGAGATAAAAAAACAAGAGAAAGTGTTTTAGAAAGTACAACGACTGAGTGCTTAATCGAAGCTATTGCGGAGATAGGATAGATGAAAATAGGCATATATGGCGGAAGTTTTAATCCTATTCATAATGGACACATATATATAGCAAAATTTGTGTTAGAAGAGTTAAAGTTAGATAAACTATTGATAATTCCTGTTGGTAATCCATCGCATAGAGAAGATTCTTTGTGTGATGGAAAACTGAGGTTAGAGATGTGTAAATTAGCTTTTGAAAAAGAAGAAAAAATAGAGGTATCGGATATTGAAGTGGTTTCAAAAAATGTATGCTACACGTATGATACACTTTTGGAAGTAATGAAATTATATCCTAATTCCGAATATTTTGAAATTATTGGTGAGGATTCAGGAGCATATTTTCACAAGTGGAAAAACTATCAAGAGATTTTAAATTTAGCTAAAGTTGTTATTCTTCAGAGAAAAGGTTATGAAACGACCCTGAAAAACCCAAACATTATACATATAAAAAATAAGTTTTTAAATTTTTCATCAACTGAGATAAGAAGGTCTATAGAGGCAGATAGCAGTATAGAAAACATGGTTCCGAAAGAGATTGAAGAGTTTATAAAAAATAAAAAATTATACAAGAAGTGAAAAGAGGTAGCGTAAAAACTATCTCTTTTGTTCATTTAAAGGCCATTTTTTTTATGGAAAAAATGTTTTAAATATGGTAAAATCTATTGATTTATTGAGAGGAGATAAAAGATGAATTTATTAGTACCAAATCATATAGCGATTATTATGGATGGAAATGGTCGTTGGGCAAAATCGAAGGGTATGCCTAGAACATATGGACATAAAGCTGGAGCGGATACACTAAGAAAAATATTGACTTCTTGTGGTGAACTAGGAGTGAAATATTTAACAGTTTATGCTTTTTCTACTGAAAATTGGAAAAGAGCCAAAGAAGAGGTAGACACATTAATGTTTCTTTTCAAAACTTATTTAAAAAATGAAAAGAGATTGTTGATGAAAAATAATGTGAAATTTATAGTTTCTGGAAGAAAAGAGGGGGTTAGTAAAGATCTTCTAAGTGAGATTGAAAAGCTAGAAGAAGCAACGAAAGGAAATACGGGAATAACTTTGAATATAGCATTTAACTATGGAGGAAGAGCTGAGTTAGTTGACGCTATAAAAAGGATTGTAGAAAATAAAGAGGAGATTATAACAGAAGAGACTGTAGAGAAATATTTATATAATCAATTACCAGATCCAGAGTTGCTAATAAGAACAAGTGGAGAGATGAGAATTTCTAATTTTTTATTGTGGCAGATAGCCTATTCTGAAATATATGTAACAGATACTTATTGGCCAGATTTTGACAAAACTGAGTTAATAAAAGCAATAGAAAGTTATCAAAAAAGAGATAGGCGTTTTGGAGGAGTAAAATAGATGTTAAATAGAATATTAGTAGCTTTAATAGGAATACCACTTTTGATGACGATATTATTAAAAGGAGGGTTTTTACTATTACTGTTTGTAAACTTTGTTATTTTAGTTGGATTATTTGAATTCTATAAAATGGCAGAAATTGGTGGAAAAAAAGCAGATGTTAATTTAGGATATTTAGCTGGATTGGCAATTCCAAATATTATTTATTTTTCAAATGTTACAGATACAACATTATTACTTATGCCGTTAACATTGTTGACTATAATACTGATTGGAAAAAAGGTTTTACAAAATAAAGTAGAGAACTCAAGTAGAGATATTGGGGTAACTGTTTTAGGAGTGGTATATGTATCGGGATTATTTTCACATTTACTGCTGATGAATTACCTTCCTAATGGAGGAAAATGGCTTTTAACAATTCAAGTTTTAGTATGGGTATGTGATTCGTTTGCATATTTTGTTGGAATGGGAATTGGTAGAAAGATATTTAAAAGAGGATTCAGTTCAATAAGTCCTAAAAAATCTATAGAGGGATCTATTGGTGGAACTGTTTTTACAATGTTAACGATCTACTTAATAAATAGATATTTCAATATTTTTGGAACGGATACTAGTACAGCAATAGTTTTATTAGTTGGATTCCTTATAAGTATTGTAGCTCAAATAGGTGATTTAGGAGAGTCTATGTTCAAAAGAGAGTTTAAAGTTAAAGACTCGGGAAGATTATTAGGAGAACATGGTGGAATTTTAGATAGATTTGACAGTATGTTATTTGTAGTTCCAACAGTTTATTATTTATTAAAACTTATTTAAAAAATAGGGTAGCTTATAAAAAGCTACCATTTTTTTAGAGAATAAACAATTTAAGAGGAGTAGGGTATGAAAAATATAACTATTTTAGGTTCTACGGGAAGCATAGGAACAAGTGCTTTAAAAGTTATAGAGGCAAAAAAAGATGAGTTTAAAGTTTTAGGAATATCAGGATATTCTAACTTTGAATTATTAAAAGAACAAATTGAGAGATTTAATCCGAAATATATCTGTATAGGTGACGAAAAAAAAGCAAAAGAGCTAGAAGTTATATATCCAGAAAAAGTTGTTTATTTTGGAGATGAAGGATTGAAAGCTATGGGAGCTTTAGATGAAGCTGATATAGTTTTAACAGCAATAAGTGGAGCTGTCGGAATCGAGGCAACAGTAGAGGCTATAAAAAAAGAGAAAAGAATAGCTCTTGCAAATAAAGAAACGATGGTTGCAGCTGGAGAGTATATAAATAAACTTTTAAAAGATTATCCAAAAGCTGAGATAATTCCAGTTGATAGTGAGCATTCAGCACTTTTTCAAAGTATGCAAGGAAGCTCGAAAAACGAAGTTAAAACTTTAATTATAACAGCAAGCGGTGGAACATTTAGAGGTAAAAAATTAGAAGAGCTAAAAGAAGTTACAGTAGATCAAGCTTTAAAGCATCCAAATTGGTCTATGGGAAGAAAGATAACGATAGACTCTTCAACTTTAGTGAATAAAGGCTTAGAAGTGATTGAAGCTCATATGTTGTTTAATGTAGATTATGATAATATTGAAGTTTTAGTTCACCCTCAAAGCATTATTCACTCGATGGTCGAATTTGAAGATAGCTCTATAATAGCTCAAATAGGTGTTCCGGATATGAAGTTACCAATTCAATATGCTTTTACTTATCCTAAAAGAGAGGCTAGTTCAGAGTTAGAAAGATTGAATTTGAAAAAATTAAAAGAGTTAACTTTTGACGAAGTAGATAGCGAAGTATTTAAAGGTGTAGATTTGGCTTTTAAAGCTGGTCGAATTGGAAAAACAATGCCATGTGTTTTCAATTCAGCAAATGAAGTTGCTGTTGAATTGTTTTTAAAAGGTGAGATAAAGTTCTTAGAAATATATGAAATAATAGAAAAAGCTATGGAACAACATGAAATTGAAGAGATTGATTCGTTAGAGGTAATAAAAAAAGTAGATAAAGAAACAAGAAAGTGGGTTTATAATAATTATGCAAAAAATTAAAAAAGGAAAATTAATAGTTATAGAGGGAACAGATTCGAGTGGAAAAGAAACTCAAACAGCCTTATTATTTGAAAAGTTATCAGAAAAAGTAGAAAAAATAAGGAAAATATCGTTTCCAAATTATGAAAGTCCAGCTTGTGAACCGGTGAAGATGTATTTAGCAGGTGAGTTTGGTACAGATGCGACTGCAGTAAATCCTTATCCAGTTTCAACAATGTATGCTATCGATAGATATGCGTCATTCAAGAAAGATTGGGGAAGTTTTTATAACGAAGGAGGAGTGATTTTAACAGATAGATATACAACTTCAAATATGGTTCATCAAGCTTCTAAAATAGATGATGAGATTGAAAAAGATTTATACTTAAACTGGCTAGAAGATTTAGAGTACAATAAGATGGAGATTCCAAAACCAGATTTAGTTATATTTTTAAATATGCCAACTGAGATGGCTCAAAAATTGATGGCAGAAAGAAAAAATAAAATTACTGGAGAAGCAAAAAAAGATATTCATGAAAAAGATGAAGAGTATTTGAAAAAATCTCACTCTAATGCTTGTGAGATTTCAAAAAAATATTCATGGTCTGAAATAAAGTGCGTCGAAGATGGAAGGCTTAAAACAATCGAAGAGATTTCAGATGAGATATATAATCTTGTAATGAAAACTCTATAACAGGAGGAGAAATGGATATATTGATAGCACTTTTGCTACTAGGAGTTATAATATTTATACATGAGTTAGGACATTTTTTAGCAGCTAGGTTTTTTAAAATGCCTGTTTCAGAATTTGCAATTGGAATGGGACCAGAATTATATTCTTATTACACGGGAAGAACTTTATATTCGATAAGAATAATACCAATCGGTGGTTTTGTGAATATAGATGGAATGGAAGTAGATAGTAAAGTTGAAAATGGTTTTAATAGTAAATCACCGATTGCGAGATTTACTGTTTTATTTGCAGGAGTATTTATGAACTTTATGCTAGCGTTCTTAGTAATTTTAGGAGCTACGTTTATATCTGGAAAGGGAGTTCAAAATACAAATCCAGTTGTAGGAAGCATAATAAAAGATGTTAAAGCTTCAACAATTTTAAAAGAAAAAGATATAATAAAAGAGATTAATGGAGTTAAAATAGTTACTTGGTCTGATATAGGTGAAACAATTGCAAAAGATTCTGAAAAACAAGAGAGTGTAGATGTTGTAATTGAAAGAGCTGGAGAAAAATTAACTCTTCAAGTTCCTTTAACAAAAGTAAGCGAGGATAGAAGCCCTATAATGGGAATAGTTCCAGAATATAGTTTTGAAAAATTTGGAGTTATTGAAGGGACAAAGCAAGCTTCGAAAATATTTGTAGGAGTGTTTGAAGACACTTTAGGTGGAGTTAAGATGCTTTTAACTGGAAAAGTAAAAGCAAAAGATATAAGTGGACCAGTTGGGATAGTTAAAGTTGTAGGAGAAGCTAGTAAAAGTCAAAGTTCAGGTATTTTGATTTGGTTATTAGCAATTTTATCTGTAAACGTAGGTATATTTAATTTACTACCTTTCCCAGCATTAGATGGCGGAAGAATAATATTTGTAATTTTAGAATTAGTAGGAATAAAAGTTGATAAAAAGCTAGAGGAAAGAGTTCATACTGCAGGAATGTTGTTACTATTTGGGCTTATAATATTTGCGACTGCTAATGATTTATTTAATATTTTTAAAATATAATTGAAATAGGACGGGATATTATGACTAAAAGAGATCGTATAAAAAGAACGGCAACGATTTTATTTGCTGCAAACGGAATAAGAAATACTAAAATAGAAGATATAGCAAATGTATTAGAAATGGCCAAGGGTGGATTTTATTACTATTTCAAAAGTAAAGAGGAATTACTACAAGAGATAATGGATAACTCTGTTATAAGTAGAAAAGATTTTTTGAAAGAGGTTGGAGATTTAGAGATTACATTTGAAGATAAATTAAAGATGATAATAAGAAGAAGATTGAGTTTAAGAGATGATAGATACAATCTGTTTTTATTTGCTAAAATCTATGAAAATGGAGAGATAAACTTAACTTATGATGAGTACATGAAAAGAGATATAATTTTTAGCGAGTTTTTAACTAAAAATAAAGAGTTTATAAAAGATGAGTATAAAAATGAGATTGAAAAAATAAGAACGATGTTAAGTTCATCATTAACAGCTTTATTACTACATTTAATAGCTCAAACAGGAGTTACAGTAACTGATGAAGAAAGTTATAAAGAGATGGTAGAAAAATATGCTAATCTCGATATCGATAAAGAGATAGAGATGTATTATAATATGTTTTTAAAATCAATAGTAAAATAGATTGTTAAAAAAGAAGGAAAAAAGCTTAGAAAATAGAACTAATGTTTAGAGTGAAACTCTTTGAAATAATCTAGAACAGAAAATTTCAAAAAAGTCTTGAAAAATAACAAAATATCAATTATAATACATTGTTAACGAAAATAGAAAATAGGAGGAAAAATGAAAAAATCGATATTAGTAGTTTCAGAAAGAAAAGAAACGTTAAAGCAAGTAAGAAAATCTTTATCAGAAGTTTATGAAATAATTACATTTAATAATCTATTAGATGCATTAGATATGTTAAGAGAGAGTGACTTTGATGTGGTATTATTAGATGAATATTTAACTTGGTTCAACTTCTCAGAGGCAAAAAGAAAATTAAACGGAATAGGTAAGGATTTCGTAGTAATTGGATTATTAGATGAAGAAAACGAAGCTTTAATTCAAGAAATGAAAGAAGCGGATATTTACAACTATTTATTAAAGCCAGTAGATGTTAAAGAGATGAACAGAATAATGATACCTGCTTTAAGAAACTTAGAGATTGTAAAAGAAAAAAGAAAATTAGAAGAAAAACTTTCAGATAGCGAAGATGAAAATGAAATCATCGGACAATCTACAAGAGTTAAAGAGGTTAAAAACCTAATTGAAAAAGTTGCAGAAAGTGACTTAACAGTTCTAATTACTGGAGAAAATGGAGTAGGAAAAGAGCTAATAGCTAAAGAGATATTTAAAAAGAGTGATAGAAGAAAAGAAAACTATATCACAATCTCTTGTGCATCATTACCAGAAGATCTAATTGAAAGAGAGCTATTTGGATATGAAAGAGGAGCTTTCTTAGGAGCAACAAGTAGTAAAAAAGGGATTTTAGAAGAGGCTGATGGAGGAACTGTATTCTTAGATGAAATTTCAGCTATGGATTTAAAAGCTCAATCAAAAGTTTTAAGAGTTATTGAATATGGTGAATTCAGAAGAGTTGGAGGAAACAAATCTAGAAGAGTTGACGTTAGATTCATTGTTTCAACTAATAGAGATTTAAAAGAGGAGACAGAAAAAGGTAAATTCAGAAAAGATTTATACCATAGATTAACTGCTTTCCCTATTGAAGTTCCACCTTTAAGAGATAGAAAAGATGATATCCCTATGTTAGCGAACTACTTCTTAAATAAAATAGTAAAAGATTTAAGAAGAGAAATCCCTGTAATTTCTGGAGATGCTATGAAGTATTTAATGGAATACTCATACCCAGGAAATATTAGAGAGTTAAAAAATATGATTGAAAGAATGGTAATTTTATGTAACGATAGAACTATCGATGTAGAAGATTTACCTTTAGAAATTAAAATGAAATCTGATACAGTAGAAAATAAAACTGTAATTGGAGTAGGACCTTTAAAAAATATATTAGAGCAAGAAATCTATGCGTTAGATGAAGTTGAAAAGGTTGTAATAGCTATGGCTTTACAAAAAACAAGATGGAACAAGCAAGAGACTTCTAAACTTTTAGGAATTGGAAGAACAACTCTTTATGAGAAAATAAGAAAGTACGGATTAGACACAAAATAATATTTTACAAAATTTTCGGAGGGGTTAAAAAATGGCAATTAGAAAGTTTAGAAAAAATATGAAACCAGTTATCTGGGTAGTAACAATATTCTTCTTTATTAGTTTAATAGCGGGGTACGCAATGTCATTCAAAAGTGGATCTTCAAATTCACAATTGGCGTTTAAGCTAAATGGAAA
>DIXX01000003.1:0-8244 GCA_002428805.1 Cetobacterium sp. UBA6069 | reverse complement strand
AAAAGATATTTAGGGCCAACAATAGATTCTGAGACAATGAATGTGATAGCATTTAATGAAGTTATAAATAGAAATCTTTTATTAGATATGGCAAATAAGCTAAAAGTGAAGGTTTCTGGTTCAGAGATAGATGAACAAATGAACGGAATAAAAGCTGCATTCCCAGATAAAGAGCAATTCAAAAATGCTCTTTTAAGTCAAGGGTATACAACAAAAACTTTAGAAAAAGAGATAAAAGAAAATCTGATTCTACAAAAAGTTTCTGAAATGATTGGAGCAGATGTAAAGGTAACGTCAGAAGAGATTGCCGCTTACTATGAAGATTATAAACATACAATGTTCCAAGGTCAGTCTTTAGACAATGTTCAAGCTCAAATTGAGCAAGGGTTAAAAGCACAAAAAGGTGCTGAAATCTATGCAAAAGAGATGATAAAGGCAAGAGCAGATATGAAGTTAGAGGATTTAGACAAAACATTTGATAACTATGTAGAAAAAAAGGAATTCGAATTTGACGGAGTAGAAGTAACTAATGTTGAATATGCAAAAAGAGTTTTAAACAGTTTAGCTATGACAAAAGGAGATGTTGATGGAGCAAAAGAACTAGCGAAATCTTCTATCGAATCTGAAATAAAGCTTTTAAAATCAGCTGAAGCTAAAGGTATAAAATCAGAAACAGGATTACCTTTAGATTTACAAGTTGCAAATTCAGTAAAAGAACTTTATACTACATTGAAATCAGAAGTTAAATACACAGAAAATGATTTAAAAGAGTTTTTTGAAGAAAATAAACTAAACTATGACATACAAAAAAGTGCTGCTGCAGATGTAGCTATTGTAAAAATAGAACCAACAGAAGAGGATGATCAAAAAGCAAAAGTAAAAGCAGAGGAGTTATTAAAAAAATTAACACCTAAAAACTTTGCTGAAATGGCTAAAGAAAATTCAGATGGACCAAGTGGACCAGCTGGAGGATCATTAGGAACATTTAAAAAGGGAGATATGGTAAAACCGTTTGAAGAAGCAGCTTTTGCAGGTAAAGCAGGAGAGATTTACCCTGAAGTTGTTAAAACTCAATTTGGATATCATTTAATCTTTGTTCAAGAGAAGAATGAGACAGGTGAGACAGTTACAGCGAGCCATATTTTAATAATTCCAGAACCTTCTGAAGAAACTTTAGCATCTAAATTAGAGCAAGTTTCTCAAATTGTAGCAGACTTAACTAATAAAACAATAACTTTTGCTGATTTGAAAAATGAAGCAGGAATTGTTTTCTCTGAAAAAATAGATGGAATTACAGAAGAGGGATATATCCCAGGATTAGGATATAATGAAGAGCTAGCAAAATCAATTTATGAGTCTGAATTAGATAAAGTTGCATTCATAAAAGATCAAAAAGATTATATAATCTATAGAAAAGATTCTCAAATAGAAGAGAAAAAAGCAGAGTTCTCAGAATATGCAGAACAAGTTAAATCAGATTATATAAACGCTAAAGCTCAAGAGGCATTAAAAGAGATAGAATTAAGCACAAAAGTTACAGAAAATTAAAAGAGCAAAAGAAGGATTTTTAAAATCCTTCTTTTTATTTCTTTTTTATTAAAAAAAAATTGCATATTTACCAAAAATATAATATAATTTAGGATAGAGCGGTTTGCTCTTAAATATTATTTACTCATAAAACCTTAAAAGATTGGGAGAATATTAATGAAATATAAATCAGAAGATATTGATTTATTGTTACAACAATTACATATTGAAGATGTTGTAGGAGAGGTTGTAGACTTGAAAAAGACAGGGGCTAACTATAAAGGACTGTGCCCATTTCACCAAGATAACAATCCATCGTTTGTAGTCAGTCCAAGCAAAAATATTTGTAAATGTTTTGTTTGTGGCGCAGGCGGTAATCCTATAAAATTTTATTCAGAGTATAAAAAAATATCTTTTGTTGAAGCAGTAGAAGAACTAGCAAAAAAATATAATATTCCAATAAAAAAAGTAGGAAATAGTAGAGTTAATGAAAACAAAGAGTACTATGATATTATGGAAGCAGCTCACAATTACTACAAAGAAGAGATATTTAAGAATACAGCTAGAGATGCACTAGAGTATCTATCAAAGAGAAAAATAAATCCAAAACTGATAAAAGATAGCGGTATAGGATATGCACCTAATCTGTGGACAGGTCTTTACGATTACCTTCTAATAAAAGGGTTTGAAAAAGAAAAGATATTTGAGTTAGGTCTTGCTAAAGAAAATGAAAAAGGAATATATGATTCTTTTAGAAACAGAATAATATTTCCAATATATTCAGTAGCAGGAAAGGTAATAGCATTTGGTGGAAGATCTTTAGAGGATAGTAAAGAAATCCCCAAATATATCAATTCTCAAGAAACGCCAATATTTAGTAAAGGACGAAACCTGTACGGATTCATTCAAAAGGGTAGTAATATAAAAAAGAAAAGTTATTCTATTTTAATGGAAGGATATATGGATGTTTTATCAGCACATTCATATGGATTTGATGTGGCATTAGCCCCACTAGGAACTGCTTTAACAGAGGAGCAGGGACAGCTATTAAAAAAATATACAAGCAATGTAATTCTATCTTTTGATATGGATGAAGCTGGTCAAAAAGCAACAGAAAGAGCTATAATGATTTTAAAATCAGAAGGCTTTAATATAAGAGTTTTAGTTTATAAAGATGCAAAAGATCCAGATGATTACTTGAAAAAGTTTGGAAAAGAAGCGTTTTTAAAAGTTGTAAAAGAATCATTAGAAGCTTTTGATTATTTATATAGTAGATATTCTTCTGAATATAGTTTAGATGATCATATGTCTAAACAAAATTTTATAAATAGATTTAAAGAGTTTTTTCAATGTTTAGAAAATGATCTTGAAAAAAGCTTATACATGGATAAGCTATCTAAATCATTAAATATTGATATAGATATATTAAAATCAATTTTAGTTGCCAATAACAAAAAGAGAGTAAGAAATACTTACGAAAAAAAAGAGGAAACTAAAGATTTAGACGAAAAAGGTCTATATAACCTAGAAAAATTGACATTAGCGTTAATTCTTTCTGAAAATGAATACTTTAATGATTTTAAAAATAAGAAAATAAATAGCAGTTTAGGAAACAAAATATTCCAATACATTGAGTTTTTATTAGAAAACAATCAAAAAAGCAGTAATATAATAAAAGATATAATTTTAACAGGAAATCTAACCCAAGAAGAAGAAAAGGAGTTGGTAAATATTTCCTTACTTTCTATAGATGATTTTTCAAGTAGATTAGATATAGAAAAAGGATTCCAAATTATTTTTATGTCGTGGTTTATACTAGAATTAAAAGAGGCTTTAAAAGAGAGAACTAATCTCTTAAAGCATATTCAGTTGAAAAAAATAGAAGATAAATTGAAACAGCAAATAGAGTTCAATGACCTTCGAGCATTGTATGGAGAGTTTAAAAGTATCAATGCCTAAAATTTTGAAAGATAATTTTATTCAATAGAGGAGGCTTCAACTAATGAAGGAGTTTATAAAAAATGAAAAGGTTTTAGCTTTATTAAGAAAGGCGATGGAAAATAAAGTAATAAGCTATGAAGAGATAAATAGCGAATTAAGTGCAGATTTCCCACCTGAAAGAATAGAGTTTTTAATAAATGGTATGACAGAGCAAGGTATTAAAATTGTTTCTGGCGCAGATGTAAAAAAGCAGGAAAGTGCTAAAAGAAAAGAAGATGATAAAAAAGAGACAAAAAAAATTATAACTCCAATAATAAAGAGACCAGTTGTTGAACTTGACGATGATGATGACGATGATGAAAAGGTTAAAGATTATTCTGAAGATTTTGGTTTCAATCCAGATGAAATAGAGGAAGTTACTGAAGATGATTTAGCAAACGACGACTTATTTAGCATTACTGGAGAGATGGAAGTTGACGAGCCTATAAAAATGTATTTAAGAGAAATAGGTCAAATTCCATTATTAACTCACGAAGAGGAGTTAGGATATGCTAAAGCTGCTTTAGAGGGAGATGAATATTCTCAACAACAACTGATAGAGGCAAACTTAAGACTAGTTGTAAGTATTGCTAAAAAGCATACTAATAGAGGATTAAAGCTTCTTGATTTAATACAAGAAGGAAATATCGGACTGATGAAAGCTGTTGAAAAATTCGAATATAGTAAAGGATATAAGTTCTCAACTTATGCTACATGGTGGATAAGACAAGCTATAACAAGAGCTATAGCGGATCAAGGAAGAACAATACGTATTCCAGTTCATATGATTGAAACTATAAACAAAATAAAGAAAGAAGCTAGAATTTACCTTCAAGAAACAGGAAAAGATGCTACTCCAGAAGTTTTAGGTGACAGATTAGGAATGGAAGTTGATAAGATCAAGAGTATCCAAGAGATGAACCAAGATCCTATATCTTTAGAGACACCAGTAGGAAGTGAAGAGGATAGTGAATTAGGAGATTTCGTAGAGGATAACAAAATGCAAAATCCATATGAATTAACTAATAGAACTTTACTTAGAGAGCAATTAAACGATGTTTTAAAAACTTTAAGTAGTAGAGAAGAGCAAGTTTTAATCTTTAGATATGGATTAAATGACGGTGCTCCAAAAACTCTAGAAGAGGTTGGAAAAATATTTAAAGTAACAAGAGAGAGAATCAGACAAATTGAAGTAAAAGCACTTAGAAAATTAAGACATCCAAGCAGAAGAAAAAAATTAGAGGATTTTAAAGTATAAAAATATGGGGGAGAATTATGCCCCCATTTTATATTAATAAAGTTTAATAAAGTAAAGGGGAAAAAATGAAAGTAAGAGCGTTTGAAAAAGAGATATTAACTAATTGTATAGAAGATAAAGACTTCATAAAGTTTTTAAAAGAAAATCCAGGATTAAAATTAGAAATAGAAAGTGTAGATGTTAGAAAAGAAGAAAAAGTTGAAGATAATAACTATGTTGTAGAAGGAATTGTAGCAGAGTATTTAGAAGAGATATCTTATATTCAACATTTACAAAAAGAAGAGATAGAAAAATTATTAGAAACTTTAGATGAAGAAGAGAGTCTTCATGCTTTGACAGAGGGTAATTTAAGAGAGGTTGCAAATATAGCTTTCGATTACTTAATTGCTGGAATAGATTACTTAGATCTTATGCAAGAGGGAAGTATAGGAATAATTAAAGCTTTAGATGAGTATAGACCATCAAATGGAGAGCTTTTAGAGTATCTTAAACTATGGATTAGAAGAGAGATGTTGCTATTTGTAGATGAAAAAGTAGAAACAGAAAAACATATGTATAAAGGATATTTCTTAAAGAGAAAAGAGGAAGTTCTTGAGCATGAAATAGTGGCAGAGCTAGAAGAGGATGAAGAGACAGAAACAATTCCTTCAGAAGAAAGGTCTGAGATTATAGAGGAAAAAATAAATGAACTTCAAAAATTAGATTATACATCTGTTCCTAAGAAAATATCTCATACAGCAGAAGAGATATTAAAGAGATTTTATGGATTGATTGGAGACAAAAGAGAATCGTTATTTGAAATAGAGAATGCATTAGATTTAAAAAGAGGAGAGGGCGAGCAACTTTTCGAAGAAGCTTTAACTAAAATATCTTTAGGAGGAGGAAGAACCTTAAAGATATGAAACTAAGTAAACTTATAAATTTTTTAGAAGAGAAATTTCCAAGAGCTCTAGCAGAAGATTGGGATAATGTAGGATTGTTAGTAGGAAAAAGAGATTCAAAGGTAGAAGGGATACTATTATCTTTAGACCTAACTGAAAAAGTGATTGATAAAGCAATTGAAGTTGGAGCAAATTTAATTATAACTCATCATCCAATGATATTTAAACCATTAAAAAATATTACTGGTGACACTTTAACAGGAAAAAAAATTATAAGATTAATAGAAAATAAAATTTCAGTTTATTCAATGCATACAAATTTAGACTCTTCAAAATCAGGATTGAATGATTTTTTAGGAGAGAGTATTTTAGGGTTAAAGGATGGTAAAATTTTAGATCCTTCTGAAAAAAATGGAATTGAGTATGGAATAGGTAGAATTTATAAACTTGAAGAAGCTTTATCAATTCAAAAATTAACGGAAATATTGAAAGAAAAACTAGGATTAAATAGTATAACTGTAGTGAAAGCAAATGAGGAAAAAGAGATAAAGAAAATAGCTTTGGTAAGTGGTTCTGGAGCATCGTACTGGAGAAAAGCTAAAAAATTAGGTGCTGGAGTTCTGGTTACAGGGGATGTAAAATATCATGAAGCTATGGATGCAAAAGAGGAAAACTTTAGTTTAATTGATATTGGACATTTCGAAAGTGAATGGGTCTTTTCAAATTTATTAGAAACTATATTAAAAGAAGAGTTTGAAATAGGGATAACAATTTTTAATGATGGCCCAATTTTTGAAAAAATGTAAGGAGAACAAGAGAATGCTAAAAAAACTAACAATAGGTACATTATTTCTTTCGACTTTGGTCCTTGGGAAAATAAATGATTATAGAAATGTTTTTTCAGAAGAGAGTAAAACTAATTTAAGTAATTTAGTTAAAACCTTTCAAAATGAAACAGGCAAAAAAATATATTTAAATACATTGGAAGAAAATGAGGGATTTGAAGCTGAAGAGCAAGAAAAAACAGTAATTGTAAACTTAATAAAAAATAAAGAAATAGAAAATCCTATTTTAAAAGTTCAATTAAAAATTTCTCAAGATTTAAATCCTGACGAAATCTCTTCGGACTTAGACTTATTATTAACAAATGTAGAAGAGTTTGCAATAGAAAAAGATGAAGCTCTTGTCGCAATAAACTTAGTTCAAGGATTACAAGGTATATTTTCAAATGCATCTGAAAATGAGGAAAATAGTAAAGATTTAGAACGGTTTTCGTTAGGAAGTAAGGTATTTTTAGGAATTGTGTTGACAATTTTGGTATTATCTATTAGAATAATACAAGTAAAAAGAAAAAAGAAAAAATATAAGTTTAATAAAAAATAGGTATTAGAGTTAATCGCTTGCATTAGCAAGAGGAAAGTCCGGGCTCCATAGAGCAAAAGGGTAGCTAACGGCTACTAAAGGAAACTTTAAGGAAAGTGCCACAGAAAATAGACCGCTGCTTAGGCAGTAAGGGTGAAAAGGCGGTGTAAGAGACCACCAGTTCTTTAGGAGACTAAAGAAGCTTGGTAAACCCCCTTTGGAGCAAGACTAAATAGGAGAGAAATAGGGGCTGCTCGTCCTCTCTCAGGGTAAGTTGCTTGAAGCTATAAGCAATTATAGCTCTAGATAAATGATTAATAAATACAAAACCCGGCTTATTTAATGCCTATAAAAAAAAAGAAAGAGTCAAGAAATTTTAACAAATTCCTTGACTTTATTTTTTATAAAAAATCTTATTAGGAGAAGTATAATATGAAAAAAATGAAGCTTGTAGTAGGTGTAATATTATTAACATTAGTTGGATGTACTCCTTTAGAAAAGAATAAAACGGAAGAGGAGCGTATTTTATTACCAACAGTTCCAAAAGAAGCTTACGATGTAAGCATATCTACTATGCCTGAAGGAGAGTTTATTCCTCAAACAGATATAATTCATACAGGACAAAATGTAAAGGTAGCTGAAAATGCAATTACAGAGGTTAAATTAAATGGTGTAGATCAAGTTAATATAGCTAAAAAGCAAGTCAGAAATAAAATAGTTTATAATGGAGATTCAACAACACCTTTTACAGGAGCGTTTGCTGCAGTAGTAGGTGTTCATAAGCATTATATTGAAGAATATAAAGATGGAAAGCTAAATGGATATAAAATATGGTATTCTGAAGCTGGAAGAGTTGGGATGAAAGAGCCATATGTAGATGGTATTAAAAGTGGAGTGCAAGAAACATTCTATAGAAATAATGGAAACATTCGTTCGAGAGTAACTTATTCTGGTGGAAGAATTTCAGGACCAATGAGCTGGTATGATAATAAAGGTAAAATTATTTATCAAGAGGATTTCAAAGGTGGAAATGGAGACTGGAAGTCTTACTGGGATAACGGTCAAGTTAGAGAAACAGGAAGATTAGCAAATGGATTAGCAAACGGTGAATGGAGATATTTCACACAAAAAGGTGAGTTAGAAAAAGTAACGATTTTTAGAAATGGATCGCCAACTTCACAAGAATGGCATAAATAAATTAGTTGACAAACAATAAAAAAAATGATAATATATACA
>DIXX01000008.1:3836-6226 GCA_002428805.1 Cetobacterium sp. UBA6069 | reverse complement strand
ATAGGTAACACTAAGGCTGGTGCAGCTAATGGCATCAACTCAAAAGCCCAAATCATAATAACTAAAATTGTAATCATAAAAAATGTTCGAATATTTCCAGTATAGCTTTCATTTAATTTTATTAACATAGGAGTAAACATCATCATTAAAGAAATAATCCATTTAATTATCTTCGTTTTACTATAACCTTGCTCCTCTACTACCTCATCTAACTTTGCAACATTTTCCATAAAAGCCTCCTTTTTCTTAAATAAAAAAGGCTACCAGTTAAGGTAACCTTCTTAAAATTAAAAATTACTGCTCTAAGAACTCCTCTACCTCATCAATTGAATGTGAACCTATTAATCTTCCTTTTAACTCTCCATTTTCATATAGCATTAAAGTTGGAATTGATTTTATTTTATTCTCATCTAAGTATGGTTTCTCTTTATCAGCATCTAGGTGGTACTTTTCAAATTGTCCTTCAAACTCTGGTAATAACTCTTCTAAAATTGGTTGTAAATCTCTACAGTTTCTACATCTTTCTGCTCCTACAAATAGCAGAACAGTTTTCCCTTCAGCTACAACCTCTTTTAGTTTTGCTGATGATATCCCCGGGAATAACTCCTCATTTATATCAAACAGTTTAATTTTTTGTTGAACTTCACTTCCTGCAGCAACACATGTACTAAGTGCATCAGCTTTAACATAAGGCATTGTTCCCTCTACTTTTATCCTAACTGCTGTTCCACTTGCAGCGGCTCCAGGAACTCTAAAATTAGCGACATCTATTCTTTCAATAGGTGTTTCTACAGGTTTTTCAATCTGTGGAACCCACTCATAAGGAACTCTATATGATCTGTAAATCATATTCATATTCATAATCTCTTTATCCCATCTAGGGTTTATATATTCCCAAACTATTTCATGATCAGCTGTAACTTCTATAAGCCTACCATTTGATCCCTCTGTTATTAAAGTGTTTCCATTTTCTAGTCTTTGAGCTCCACTTATAAATGGACTATAGAATCTTGAAGCATCTAGTGGTACAACGAAGCCAGCTTCTAATGGTGTATACTGCCAAACTATTTCTAGTGTCACTGGATCAATCTCTAAAACTCGAGAGAAATCTCTTCTTGCATTTTTTTCTCCAAATTTTGAAACAGGATTTGGTGCTCCATATCCAGCCCATCCACCATTATCAAAAACTAAAATATTTCCTTCTCCAGGAAGTCCTCTTGGAATCATATGAGCGTGATGTTGCCCTATGATGCAACCTAGATGTTGTAACTCTTTTGTATTATAATCTGGGCCAAGTTTCCAAACTACCTCACCTGTTTTTTTACTTATTATTGCTATTATATTTGTTTCTCTAGCATCCCAAATAATGTTATCTGGGTGGAATCTCTCATCTCCTTCATCATAGAATCTATTTGGACCTAATACAGACATAGAATTAATGTGCATCCAGTCCCCTACTTTTTCTGGTGAAGTCGCTCTTAAATTTGGATCTCTAAATAAAACATTTTTTGCTTCCTCTGAGAATCCATATTCATCGAAGTGTTCGTTGCATGCCCATTCCCAAATAATTTTATTATTCTCATCAACCTCATAAATAACATCATCATGTAAAAGTTTATCTGATATTTTTGGATTTCTAACATTTTTATGACCTAAAATTAAAGTTTTTCCTCCACCTATTTTAGGTTCCATTCCAGGAACATAATATCCAACTGGATTTCCCTCTCTTTGGTAGTCATGGTGCTGTCTAGCCATCCATCTTGGAGTTTCTCCTTCGTCTTCTACGTGCTCATACTCATCAAATTTCCAAACAATATTTCCATCCCAATCTAATTCTACTAAATCGACTTGATCTTGCATTCCAAACTTTGGACTTCTTTCTCCTCTACTTCCTAAAATATGTCCATTTGGAAATATTTTATTCGGGAATCCCTGTAAACCTTCCCATAGACGAATTTCACGTCCATTCATATCAATTAACATTGCTCCTAAACCAATTAAATTAAATACTGTGTAACCGCTCCATGCTTTTTCTGGATTATAAATTGTAGCTCCTGTAGGATAAACTGTAGGATGACCCATTCTAAAACCTCCACATATATTTTATTTTTAACTACTCTGTTAAAATTATATTCTCAGTTACTTTAATATAAACGATTTAAATAAAAAATGTGTTTTTTACAAACTTTTTGATTTGAATATTATGATTAAGTTTAGTTATAAATCTATATTTTGTCAAAAAAATTAAAGGGTCAAAAATAGATTTTCTAAAGATTAATATGTATTCATTTTGTTATTGCAATTCTGAAAACCCTCTCTAAATAGGAATAAAAAAATACAAGTATATTAATATACTTGTATTTTCAGATCTATTTTTAATCTTAATATTT
>DIXX01000008.1:263-3643 GCA_002428805.1 Cetobacterium sp. UBA6069 | reverse complement strand
TTATTTCCAAATTATATTCGGTTTTTTTCTCGGAGTTGTTCTTCTATATTTTATATTTGGATATCCAACTACCATGCAAGCTACTAGATTTTGAGCTTTATCAATTCCTAAAAACTCTTTTATTGCTGGATTTTCCTCTGCTGCTCTCACTAAAAATCCGCTAAATACAGTCCCTAAACCTAAAGCATCCACCATCAACTTCATATTTGCAGAAGCCAATCCTGCATTAAGAGCATGCTCAGACGTAACCATAATAAGAGCCGGAGCTTTAAAGAATAAGTTATCTGCACCATCAGGGTTTTTTATGAAATCATCATGCATTTTTATCCACATCGCTGCGTATCTTTTGTACAAAGCATTTGTAGAGTTTTGTAAAAGATGATTCCCCATTGCTTTAAGTGTTTCTAAAGTAATTCTTCTAACATCTTGAATTTTATCCTTCACTACAACATAGTTAACATTTTGTGCATTGCTCGCTGTTTGAGTAAATCTTCCAGCTTCTATTATTTTTAATATCTTTTCATTTTCTACATCTTGATTCTTAAAATGTCTAATTGTTCTTTCAAATCTTATAAAGTTTAATAGATTATCTGCGTCTAATTCAAAGCTGTCTTTGTTATATTCTATTACATCATTCATATCATATTCATCTGTAGATATTGCTGCTACAGGGCAAACTGCTATACAATGCCCACACTTAAAGCATCTTACATTTTTTATTTCAGCCTTTCCATCTACCATCTCAATATCTTTTACAAAACAATCTTTTGTACACAGTTCACATCCAATACATTTTTCTGTATTAACTTTAAACATAATATCGCCTCCAAATTTTAAATTTCTCATAAAATAGTATATCATACTTTACTCTTTTCAATCTATACTTTAAAACTTAGAATCAAATATCTTTAATTTAACTATAAATATTTCCTTATCTATAATTACATCGTATTCTATGTTTCCTAAATATAATGCTTTTTGAACAATTGACAACCCCAATCCCATTCCATCAAATTTAAAATCCTCTGCATTTTTCCCTCTTGCAAAAGGTTGAAATAATTTATTTTTATCCATCTCTATCTTTCCATCAAAGCTATTTTCAATAAAGAGATACTCTCCTTTTTCAAAAATATTGACTCTTCCACCAATTTTACTATATTTTAAAGCGTTTTGAATTAAATTATTTAAAATTAACTTTAACAACCTAGAATCTCCAAAAACATCTTCTTTTTTAATACAAATACTTATATCCAAGTCTTTTTCTAACTCTAATATATCATATTTTTCCAAAGCATCGTCTAAAAATTCTTTTATATTAACCTGTTCATTTTTTACTTTAAAAACAGTCATATCTAATTTTGAGAGTGTTAATAGATTTTCAGTTAATTCTTTCATCTCGTTACCAACTTTTAAAATTATTTCATGATACCTTCTTTTCTCTTTTAAATCTAAATCTTCTTCTAAAAGAGCTGTAGCATGAGCACATATAACAGCTATTGGAGTCCTAAGTTCATGGGAAGCATTAGATACAAATGACTTTAAATTATCTATAGATGTTGATAATTCATTTGACATTTTTTCTAAATTTCTACTCAAATCGCCAATTTCATCCTCTCTAGGAATACTTATATTGTCTGGAAACTCTAATTTTGAAATTTTATCAGCCTTATCTTTTAAATAACTTATATCCTTAGTTATTCTTTTTGAAAAAATAACTCCTCCAACTAGTGAAATCAGTGATGCTATTAAAGCTGTGATTATATTAAAAATATTACTCTCGTGACTATGAGATTGAATAACTGAAAGAGATGTCCTGACAATTATCTGCTTTTCTTCCGATATTTTTTCAGCATAATATAAAACCTTCGCATCATTTCCTAAAAATTCTTGTACTTGGAATTTATTATAAACTGAATTATCAACATTTGTGCTTCTTCTCATCATCATATGACTTCCCATCATATGGCTTTTTTTTATAGATTTAACTTCCACATCTATTCCCATACTTTCTTTTACATCGTATACATAATTTTGATAACTGTCTTCAGATTGAGTTTCATAAATATATTTACCTGTTTCTACTACTTTCATCATCAACTCTTTTTTTCTATATGTATAAAATTTCTCTAAAAAAATAGCATTAAAAAAATAATTTGTCAAAAGAGTTGTAAGTATTATAAAAATTGAAAATCCAAATATCTTTCGAAATAGATTCATTTTAATTTTGATTGAAAACATATCCAACTCCTCTAATTGATTTTATGTAGTCACCATAGATTCCAAGTTTTTTTCGAAGACGAGTCACAAGAGTATCAACAGCTCTTTCCTCTCCACTAAACTCAAATCCCCAAACTTCATTCAATAAAGTCTCTCTTCCTAAAATAATATTTTCGTTTCTAAAAAAATATTCTAAAAGTAAAGCTTCTCTTTTGCTTAAAATTATCTCCTCTTCTCCATCTATAATCACTTTAAATTTATTATAATCAAAAGTTAACCCATCTAAATAGAAAAACTCATCGCTCTCCATTTTTAAAAGTTTTTTTATTTTTAATAAAATTATTTTTGTACTTATAGGCTTCGTAATATAGTCATCTGCTCCAAGTTCTAATCCATGTATTTCATCTAACTCTGTATCCCGAGCTGTCATTATAATTATTGGAACCTTTGAAAATTGCCTAATCTCTTTACAAATATCCCAACCATTTTTTTTAGGTAAATTTATATCTAAAAGAACTAGTGATGGCGAAAATAAGTAAAACTCCTCTAAGGCTTCATCTCCTCTAGTTACTATTTTTATCTCAAATCTCTCTTTAATTAAAGTTTTTCCAATTATATTTGCTAAATTTTCTTCATCCTCTATAATAAGTATTTTTCTTTTCATTAATTTCACTCCTTACTTCATCATCAATATATTATACAACAAAAAGACGAGTTCACCCCGCCTTTTTATAACTTCTATATATTATTTATCTCAACTATTATATTAATTTGTCTTCATCATATTTTGTTGCATTTTAGTCATATGAGTAGCTCTAATATTTGCTATCTCTCCATTTAAAACTTCAACTTTTTTCATATCTGGATTTGATGTATTCATTATTTTACTAATCTCTAATTTTTTCTCTTGAATTTTTATCATATCAGCTTGCATCTCTTTTCTTAACTCAGGAGACATATTCATCATATGCTTTCCACCATGTTCACCATTCATCATTGAACAACTCATTGATCCATTCATCATTCCACCATTTCCGTGATTCATTCCACTCATATTTCCATGTCCTTTAGCAAAAGATACTGCTGATAAAGTTAAAATTCCTACTAATAATAATTTTTTCATTATAATCACTCCCTAATCTATTTTTTATTTTTTCTCTGTT
>DIXX01000008.1:0-135 GCA_002428805.1 Cetobacterium sp. UBA6069 | reverse complement strand
AAAAGTTTGTTACAGAATTGTTTCAGTTACAGTTTTTTTATTTTTTTATATAAATAAAAAACCGTGAAAATTACTCTCACGGTTTTATTGTTATTTGGTTTGTCTTAAAACTCTGTTTTATAAGAAACATCATTA
>DIXX01000007.1 GCA_002428805.1 Cetobacterium sp. UBA6069 | reverse complement strand
CGCCATTTTTTTATTTTTTGTAAAAGATAAAATTGAAGGAGAGGATTCTATGGGAAATACTACTGGGCAATTTTTTCAAGAAAATTTAGAAAAAAAACAACAAAAGAAAAAGCAAAAATTTAACAAATTAAAACAAAGACGGTTTTCAGTACTTTTGATAGCATTTATACTGATGGTTTTAAGTTCAATTAACATGGTTAGTGCTGCATTTTATATGAAACCCGAAAATATAAAAAAACATTTCTTCTATATTTTAATATTTTTTATAATTTATCTAGTTGTTGGCAATATAGGGAAATTAAAAAAATACAATTTGACTTACAAACTTTTTAGTGAAAGAAAAATAAACGGAATTATCTTTTTAATAAGTATTATAATTTTATTAGGTATGTATATTGGTGGAAAAATGGGATTGCCATTTATTCCAAAGATAAATGGTGCATATGGATGGATAAATTTAGGTCCTATATCAATTCAGCCAGCTGAAATATTGAAGTGTGCATTTGTAATAAATATGGCAAATTGTTTAGCTCGAGCTGAGGACAATGATTTAAGTGAAAGTGTGACAATAATAAATGCTTTAATATATCTTTTTGTTTATGGAGTTTTAATTTTAGCTCAAAAAGATATGGGAACAGCTATACACTATTTTTCAATTTGGGTATTTATGATTTTTATGAGCAAGTTAAAAGATAAGTGGATTTTAAGGATTGGAAGTTTGGGAACTGTTTTAGGAATAGCAGGCTTAGCTGCAGTCTATAAGTTTGCCTCAGAAGAAGGAGCATCTTATAAAATAATGAGAATAAAAAGTTATATAGATGGATTATTTTTTGGAAACTATTCAGATGATTATGGTTATCAAGTAAAACAATCAGTATATGCATTTGGAAGTGGAGGTTTTTTTGGAAAAGGATACGCTAACGGAGTTCAAAAGTATAGCTACCTTCCAGAGATACATACAGATTTTATAATGGCTACTTTTGGAGAAGAGTTTGGTATTGTTGGAATGGTTGTTGTTATGAGCTTGTTTTTTGCGTTATATCATCTTATAATAATCACAGGAAGAGAAAGTAAAAATTACTTTGGTAAATATTTAGCAATGGGAATTGGTGCTCAAATAATAACTCAAGTTATAATAAATATATTTGTAGCAGTTGGGCTGTTTCCGGTATTTGGATTACCAATGCCATTTTTTAGTTATGGAGGAAGTGCTATGGTAACTATGGGAATAGCTCTAAGCTTAATCCATAGCATGAATATAGAGTCTGATATTTAAAAGCAACTCTTATTTATTAATAAGAAATTGCTTTTTAAATGTAAAAATGATATACTTTAATGTAAGAATATAGAGGATAAATATAAGGTAAGTAGTAAGAGATTAAAGCTAAATTTTTTAGTTTTAGTTCCTTATTATTTGCTATATTTATCCTCTACCAATTTAAAAGGAGGAACTTAATGTTTAATGAAGTAAGCTTAAGCTTAGAAATAGGTGGAAGACAATTAACGTTAAAAACTGGAAAAGTAGCAAGACAATCAAATGGTGCTGTTATGCTTCAGTATGGAGACACAATTTTATTAAGTACAGTTAATAGAAGTAAAAGTGCTAGAGAAGGAATAGACTTTTTCCCATTAACAGTTGATTATGTAGAAAAGTATTATGCTGCAGGAAAATTCCCTGGAGGATTCAATAAAAGAGAAGCAAGACCTTCAACAAATGCAACGCTAATAGCAAGATTAATAGATAGACCAATAAGACCAATGTTCCCAGAAGGGTTCAAATATGATGTACACGTTGTAAATACAACTCTTTCATATGATGGAGTTTCAACACCAGATTTTATGGGAATTGTAGGATCATCAGTAGCTTTAACAGTATCTGATATTCCTTTCTTAGGACCAGTAGCTGGAGTAGTTGTAGGAATGATTGATGGAGAGTTCATATTAAACCCAACGCCAGAGCAATTAAAAGTTAGTGATTTAGACTTAACTGTAGCTGGAAGTATGGATGCTATAAACATGGTTGAGGCTGGAGCTAAAGAAGTAGATGAGGAAACAATGTTAAAAGCTATAATGTTTGCTCATGATAATATTAAAAAATTATGTCAATTCCAATCAGAGTTCGCAGCTCTTGTAGGAAAAGAAAAGATAGAGTTCGCAGCACCAGAAGTAATGCCATTAGTTAAAAACTTCATAGATACAAATGGAGCTACAAAATTAAAAGAGGCAGTTTTAACAACTGGAAAGAAAGCAAGAGAAGATGCTGTGGATGGATTAGAAGAGGTTCTATTTGAAGAGTTCGTAGCAGAAAACTTCGGAGAAGAAGAAGTTCCTGCTGATGTAGTTGCAGAATTTGCAAAATATTACCACGACTTAATGAAAGAGCAAGTAAGAGATGCTATTCTTTACAACAAACATAGAGTTGATGGAAGAGCAACTACTGAGATAAGAGATTTAGCTGCAGAAGTTAATGTATTACCAATTGTTCACGGATCAGCTTTATTCACAAGAGGAGAAACTCAAGCTTTAGTTATTGCAACTTTAGGAACTAAAGAGGATGAGCAGTTAGTAGATGGATTAGATGAAGAATACTACAAAAAGTTCTACCTACACTACAACTTCCCTCCATATTCAGTTGGAGAAACTGGAAGAATGATGGGACCAGGAAGAAGAGAGTTAGGACATGGATCATTAGCAGAAAGAGCTTTAAGCTATGTATTACCTTCAATTGAAGATTTCCCGTACACAGTAAGATTAGTTTCTGAAATTACTGAGTCAAACGGATCTTCATCTCAAGCTTCTATCTGTGGTGGATCATTAGCATTAATGCATGCAGGAGTACCTATTAGAGAGCACGTAGCAGGAATAGCTATGGGTCTTATCAAAAAAGGTGACGACTACGTTGTATTAACAGATATAATGGGTCTAGAGGATCACTTAGGAGATATGGACTTTAAAGTTGCTGGAACAAAAACTGGAATAACTGCTTTACAAATGGATATGAAAATAGCTGGAATCTCTGAAGATATCATGAGAATTGCTTTAAAGCAAGCGTTAGATGCAAGATTACAAATCTTAGATTTAATGAATTCAACTATTCAAAATACAAACGAGTTAGCACCAACAGTTCCAAGAATTCACCAAATGGTAATTCCAAAGGATAAGATAGCTGTATTAATCGGTCCTGGAGGAAAAAATATTAAAGGAATCATAGAAGCTACTGGAGCGACTATCGATATAGAAGATGATGGAAGAGTAGCAATATTCTGTCAAGGATTAGATGTTTTAGAAAGAACAATCACATTAGTAAATGGATATGTAAAAGATGTTGAAGTTGGAGAGGTTTACACTGGTAAAGTTGTAAACATAGCTAAATTCGGAGCATTTATGGAGATATTACCTGGAAAAGAGGGATTACTTCATGTATCAGAAATCTCATTAGAAAGAGTAGCTAATGTTGAAGATGTATTAAAAGTTGGAGACACATTCGAAGTAAAAGTAATTTCTACTGAAAATGGAAAAGTAAGTTTAAGTAGAAAGAAGTTATTACAGGAAATGGCAGCTGAATAATTTTTAAATTAAGGGGGATAACACAGAGGACTTCAACCTCTGTGTTATTTTTCCGTAGAGTATAGTTTAATGTAAATTGAAGGATGGTAAAATATGAAATTAGGTTTAATAAGTTTAGGTTGTAGTAAAAACTTAGTTGACAGTGAGCACTTAATTGGGCTTATGGTAGCTAGAAAAGGATTTGAGATGACAAATGATTTAGAGTTAGCAGATGTTGTTCTTGTAAATACTTGTGGATTTATAGGAGATGCTAAAGAGGAATCAATTCAAGCTATATTAGAAGTTGCTGAGAAAAAAGCTACAGGAAATGTAAAAAAAATAATTGTTGCAGGATGTCTAGCTCAAAGATATGCAGATGAGTTAATAGCTGAGATTCCTGAAATAGATGCAGTTGTAGGAACTGGTGAAATACACAAAATTGAAGAGATTGTAGATACGATATTAGCAGATGAAAAAATAATCAGATGTGAAACTTTTGATTTCTTAGCAAATGCTGGAACTGAAAGAATATTAACTACAAATCCACATACAGCTTATTTAAAAATAGCTGAGGGATGCAATAGAAGATGTACTTACTGTATAATTCCACAACTGAGAGGAAACTTAAGAAGTAGAACGATTGAAGACATCGTAGAAGAAGCTAAAGCTTTAGCAGCAAATGGTGTAAGAGAGATAAACTTATTAGCTCAAGAAACAACAGAATACGGAATTGATTTATACAAGAAAAAAGCTCTTCCTGACTTAATAAAAGAGTTAGCAAAAGTTGATGGAATTGAATGGATAAGATCGTATTACATGTTCCCGAACTCTTTAACTGATGAGTTAGTAGAAGTTGTAAAGAACGAACCAAAAGTATGTAAATACTTTGATATTCCAATCCAACATATATCTGGAAACATATTACAAAATATGGCTAGAGCAAAATCAGGAGATCATATAAAAGCAATTTTAAATAAAATAAGAACAGAGATTCCTGAGGCAACAATTAGAACAACTGTAATTGTTGGATTCCCTGGAGAAACAGAGGAAAACTTTGAAGAGTTAAAAGATTTTGTAAGAGAGTTCCAATTTGATTATGTTGGAGTATTCAAGTACTCTAGAGAAGAGGGAACTGTTGCTCATGATTTAGCAGATCAAGTACCAGAAGAGATTAAAGAAAGAAGATGGGCTGAGTTAACAAACTTACAAGCTGAAATAGCTGAAATTAAAAACAGATCAATGATAGGAAAAGTTGTTGAAGTTATGATTGATGGCGTATCTTCAGAGAGCGAATTCATGTTAGAGGGAAGAACAAGAGGACAAGCTTTAGATATAGATGGAAAAGTTTTAACAAACGATGGAACTGCTAAGCAGGGAGAAATCGTAAAAGTAAAAATAGAACAAAATTTTGAATATGACTATATAGGGGCAATTGTAGAAAACGAAGTTAAATAGTCTTAAAACAAGGAGGGGTTATTCTTGAATTTGCCAAACAAACTTACAGCAATTAGATTAATATTAGCAATACCTTTTATATATTTTTTACAAGAATCAGCCAATGTAACACAGAGTGAATTATATAGATTGATAGCATTTGGAATCTTTATATTTGCAGCCTTAACAGATTGGTTAGATGGATATATAGCTAGAAAATATAATTTAATAACTGATTTAGGAAAGATAATGGATCCTTTGGCAGATAAGATACTCGTTATTTCAGCATTAGTTATTTTTGTGAAGTTGGACTATATTCCATCTTGGATGTCTATTGTTGTAATAGCTAGAGAGTTTTTGATAAGTGGAATAAGAACTATAGCTGCAGCAAAAGGAGAGGTTATTCCCGCTGGAATTTTAGGAAAATATAAAACAACGACTCAAATGATTGTTATTATAGTAATGTTATTCTTTGGTTTAGGAAATACTCCTGAAAAACAGGCTTTGTATAAAGTTGTATATTTTTATGCAACTTTAGTTCCAGTTATTTTAACGATTTGGTCTGGATGGGAATACTCAGTAAAGGCAAAACACTACTTTTTAGGAGAGGAATAGGGAGAAAATATGGGTTTAATTTATAGATTAATAAATTTAGCTTTTGAAATTATAAATATACTTATATTAATAAGAATAGTAATCTCTTGGCTATCACCATATTCAAGAAATGATTTTACAAATCTTGTATATGCTTTAACTGAGCCAATTTTAAAACCTTTTAGAACTTTAATACCAATGGGAAATGTTAGAGTAGATTTATCACCATTATTGGCTTACTTTGCTTTGAAGATTCTAAGATATATTATTTTTTATTTATTATAATAGAATAGAGAAGCCGTTGGCTTCTCTATTTTTTGTAGGAGGAACAAAATGCACGAAATTGAAAGCGAATACCACATACCGGTATTATATTATGAAACACTAGAAACATTAATAACAAAAAAAGATGGAATATATGTAGATTGTACTTTAGGAGGAGGAGGACACTCTGAAGGTATATTAAAAGAGATTGGAGAAAATGGAAGACTTATCTCTATAGATCAAGATGATCAAGCAATAGAGTTTGCTAAAAAAAGACTTGAGAAGTACGGAAAGAAATGGTCTGTATTCAAAAGTAACTTTGAAAATATAGAAAAAGTACTTTATATGGCTGGAGCTGATAAAGTAACAGGAATACTTATGGATATAGGTGTTTCATCAACACAATTAGATGACCCTGAAAGAGGATTCTCTTATAGATACGATACAAGATTAGATATGAGAATGAACAGAAGTGACGCATTATCAGCTTATGAAGTTGTAAATGAATATGAAGAATCAGAACTTACAAGAATATTCTTTGAATATGGTGAGGATAGATTCTCTAGAAAAGTTGCTAGACTTATTTGTGAGAGAAGACAGGAAAAGCCAATTGAAACAACAGGAGAGCTAGTTGATATAATAAGAAAAGCTTACCCTCCAAGAAGTGAAAAGCATCCAGCTAAAAAAGTATTCCAAGCTATTAGAATAGAAGTAAATAGAGAGTTAGAAGTATTAAAAAATGCTATAACAAAATCATTTGATAGTTTAGAAAAAGGTGGACGTTTAGGGATAATAACTTTCCATTCATTAGAGGACAGAATAGTTAAAAATATGTTTAGAGATCTTTGCACTGGATGTAAATGTCCGATTGAGTTACCAATTTGTGTTTGTAATGAAAAACCAAAAGGAAAGTTAGTAAATAGAAAACCTATAACTTCTGGAAAAGATGAGTTACAGTTTAACAATAGAGCTCATTCAGCAAAGTTAAGAGTTATAGAAAAATTATAAAATTTTAAAGGAGAAACCTGATGAAGAGAAAAAAAGTTTTATTGACAACAGTTGGTATAATTTTAGTCTGGTCATTTTATGGGTATCTTATAAGAACAATCTCATATTTAGAAAAAAGCAATTTAAAGCTCCAAAGAGAATTAAAAGAGCTTGAAAAAGAGCGTAGCAAAAGAATATATGAGTATGATTTACTTATGGACTTAAGAAAAATAGAGCAAGAGATGAATAAGAAAAAAAATATGGTTATATCTGAAAAAATAAATTTCTTTAAAATAGAAGATGGCTCTTTTTAAAAAAATAGGAGAGTGTGTATGAAGTTAGAAAAAGGTCAAATAGTAGAAGTAAAAATAGAAAAAATTGTTTACGGTGGAGAGGGATTAGGATATTATAACGGAGAGTTTGCAATGTTTGTTCCTATGTCTGTACCTGGTGATATTGTAAAGGCAGAGATAATCTCTTTAAAGAAAAGTTATGGAAGAGCTTTAATAAAAGAGATTTTGATTCCTGGAGCTGAAAGAATAAAGGATTTAAGCTGTATAACATTTGAAGATTTCCAAGGGTGTGATTTTGGAATGTTAGATTACCCAGCTCAAGTAAAGTATAAAAAAGATATGGTTCAAGATGTAGTTAGAAGAATAGGGAAAAATAACGATGTTTTAATTGAAGAAACATTAGAATCGCCTGTTGAGAAAAACTACAGAAATAAAGTTATAGAGCCATTTTCTTTAAATGGAAAAGAGATTATAACAGGATTTTTCAAAAGAAAAAGTCATGATGTCTTTCAAGTTGAAGATAATATGTTAAATTCTGTTTTAGGAAATAAGATAATAACAGAATTAAAAACAATATTAAATAAATCAAAAGTAACTGTTTATGATGAGAAAAAACATAGTGGAATATTAAGACATATTATGGTGAGAACAAACTCTTTCAATGAGGCAATGGTAGTTTTAGTTGTAAATGATAGTAAAGTAACAGATAGTATCAAGTCTATTCTAAAAGAGTTAATGGATAAAGTATCAGAAATAGCATCAGTTTATGTATCTTTAAATGATAGAAAAACTAATGTGGCTTTAGGGCATAAAAATATTTTAATATTTGGTGAAAAAACAATAAAAGAGGATATATCTGGAATTCATTTCAATATATCTCCAACATCATTCTTCCAAATAAACTTAGAGCAAACAAGAAGATTGTATGAGCTAGCAATCAGTATGTTTGAAAATATTGAAAATAAAAGAGTTGTTGATGCTTATGCAGGAACAGGAACAATAGGAATGATTCTATCTAAAAAAGCTAAGCAGGTTTATTCTATTGAGATTATTGAATCAGCAGTAAAAGATGGAATTAAAACTGCAAAAGAAAATAAAATAGAAAATGTTGAATTTATATGTGGGGATGTAAATAAAGAGTTAGGAAAATTGATAAAAGCTGAAGCTGTAGATTCAATTATATTAGATCCACCTAGAAAAGGAATCGATGAAGAAAGTCTTCTAAATATAGCTAAAGTTGGAATAAAAGAGATTGTTTATATATCATGTAATCCTTCAACTTTTGCAAGAGATACAGAGATTTTAGAGAGAGAGGGATATAGCTTAGTTAGAGTTAAGCCTGTTGATATGTTCCCTCAAACAAGTCATATAGAAGTAGTGGGAAGATTAGTTAAAAAATAGGAGGACTTTATGGAGAAGTTTTTAATATTTGCAATAGTTGCATATGTATTTGGTTCATTACCTTGTGGGGTTTGGCTTGGAAAAGCTACAAAGAATATTGATATAAGAGAGCACGGAAGTAAAAATTCTGGGGCAACAAATGCATATAGAATTTTAGGTCCAAAGTATGGTATAATGGTTCTGATATTAGATGCTTTAAAAGGTTATCTTCCACTTTACCTAGCTAATAGCTTTGGTGTAGATGGAATCTATATAATATTATTAGGATTGGTAGCAATATTAGGACATACTTTCTCATTCTTTTTACAATTTAAAGGTGGAAAAGGTGTTGCTACAAGTTTAGGAGTTTTTCTTTTCTTAATGCCGAAGGTAGTAGGTATACTTGTACTAATATTTATATTAGTGGTAGGAGTTAGTAAATATATCTCTTTAGGATCTGTACTGTGTGCTGGGTTATTACCAGTATTAGCATACTTTTTCCCGGTGAGAGATACAGCAACTAGAATGCCGTTAGTTATAATTTCATTAGTGGTAGGAGTTTTTGTAATCTATAAGCATAAAGCTAATATTCAAAGGCTTATAGAGGGAAAAGAAAATAAATTTAATTTAAAGTAAGGAGATAAATTAAATGGAAAAAGTAGTTGTAATTGGAGCAGGAAGCTGGGGAACAGCTTTAGGAATGATCTTAGCAAAAAAAGGATATGACGTAACAATGTGGGAGCACAACAAGGAGATTGCTGAAAAATTATCTTTAGAAAAAGAGAATAAAAGGTTACTTCCAGGTATTAAGTTTCCAGAAAAATTAAAAGTAACTTCAGAGATTGAAGGACTTTTAATTGATGTTAAATACATTATTTTTTCTGTTCCTTCACAAGTTTTAAGAGGAGTTATGGCAAGAATATCTCCACAAATTGAAGAGGGAATGATTTTAATAAATACAGCAAAAGGGATAGAAGTTTCTAGTGGAGAAACACTATCACATGTAATGAAGGATGAAATAAAAGGGAAATATCATAAGAATATAGTTGTTTTATCAGGTCCAACTCATGCTGAAGAGGTAGCTCAAGAATTACCTACAACGATAGTAGCAGCTGGAGAGTTGGAGAATGCTAAAAAAGTTCAAGAGCTATTTAATACAGAAAACTTCAGAGTTTATGTGAGTGGAGATATAGCGGGAGTTGAACTTGGAGGAGCTGTAAAAAACTGTTTAGCAATAGGAGCAGGAATAGCTGACGGATTAGGTTATGGAGACAATGCAAAGGCTGCACTTATAACAAGAGGAATAGCAGAGATGATAAGATTTGGAAAAGTAATGGGCGCTGATGAACGTACATTTTCAGGTTTAACTGGGATTGGGGACCTAGTTGTAACATGTGCTAGCCAACATAGTAGAAATAGATATGTTGGAGAGAGACTTGGAAAAGGTGAGCAGATAGATGATATTCTTAAAAGTATGGTTATGGTAGCAGAGGGTGTTCCAACAGTTAAAGCTGTTTATGCTAAGAAACTAGAGTTAGGAATAAGTATGCCTATAGTAGAAGCTATATATGCTATTATATACGAGGGAGCAGATACAAAAGAAAAAGTTAAAGAGTTAATGACAAGAGAGTTAAAAGAAGAGTTTTATTAAAAAATATTTTAAAGTAATTACATAAGTAAAAATCAAAATTAAATATTAAGCAACACGGAAATTCAAAAAAATAGAAAAAGATGACTAAAGGGTATGGGGTGTATATGACAGAAAAAGATTTAGTTTCGTTTTATCTAGAGGATATAAAAGAGTATGAAGTGTTAGAAAAAGAAGAGGAAGTTTCTCTGCTTAAAAAAGCTAAAAACGGTGAGATAGAAGCCAGAGAAAGATTGATTTTGTGTAATTTAAGATTAGTAGTTAATGTTGCTAAAAAATATAGTAATAAAGGAATGAGCTTTATTGATTTAATAAGTGAAGGAAATTTTGGATTGATTCATGCTATTGAAAAATTTGATATTGAAAAAGGTTATAGATTTTCAACTTACGCCGTTTGGTGGATAAAGCAAGCTATAACTAAAGCTATTATAAGTAAAGGCAGAGAGATAAGAATACCATCTTATAAACACGACTTATTAAATAAAATAAATAGATTTATAATGGATGCAGTTATGATAAAAGGAGATTATCCAAGTATATATGAGATTTCAGAAAGTTTAGGAATAAATCTTGAGAAAGTTCAAGACCTAATGGTTGAGTTTCAAGAAACAATATCATTGAGCTCACCAATAGGTGAAGATATATATTTAGAAGATACTATAGCGAGCGAAGAATATAACGATTTAGAAGATACTATTCTTCGAGGTATAAGTGCAGAACAAATAAATGAAATTTTAAATAAGCTCAATGAAAGAGAAAAACAAATTTTAAAACTTAGGTTTGGATTTGATGGAAATCAAATTCATACATTAGAAGATATCGGTCAAAGCTTTAGCATAACAAGGGAACGAGTAAGACAAATCGAGCAAAAAACATTGGAAAAATTAAGAATACGTTATAGTGACTTACTAAAAGGAAACTATTACTATTAAAAGCAAGGAGGTTTAAATTGATTTTAAAAGTTAATAGACTAGAATTTTTAAAAAAAATAAAGATTGTAGAAAAAGCTATAAATGAAAATAAAATAAGACCTATTATATCTTATGTTTATATCGAAACAAGAGATAATAAATTATGGTTTTGTGGAACGAATTTAGAGTTAACGATTTCAACTGGTATGGAATGTGAAATCTTAAAAGAGGGAAAAGCTGTATTCCAACACCATTTGGTTGAAGAGTATTTAAAAGAGATAAAAGATGAAGATATAACTTTAAATATAGCTGAGGATGTTTTAACAATTGAAACATCTGATTCAGCTTCAGAGTTTATCTTGATGAATGCAGAGGAATTTCCAAGAATTCAAGAATCAGAGTTAAAAGATGAGGAGTTTCAATTTAAGTTGAAAAAAGTAGATTTAGCTGACTACTTTGATAAAGTAAAATTCTCTGCTTCTATGTCGAGTGACAATCTATCTATAAATTGTATAAGATTAGAGATAGAGGAGAATAAAATAAAGTTTATATCGACGGATACATATCGTCTAACATACTTAGAACATGAATATTTAGACAATGCTGGAGTATTTAAAGTGAGTATTCCTATAAATACAATTGATGCAATGTCTAAATTACTTAGAAATGGTAACGAAGAGGAGATAGCCTTTACTCAAAAAAATAAACAGCTATACTTCAAATTAGGGAATATCTCTATAGTGAGTAGAGTAATTGATCTTCCATTCCCAAATTACAAAACAATATTAGAGGCTAGCGGATATAATAAAAAATTACAAATAGAGAGATCTGAATTTGAAAAGATGTTGAAAAGAATTCAAATATTTGTAAAGAATAATTCAGAATCTAAGTTTGGAGCTATATTTACACTTTCTGATGAGACTTTAGGTATTGAAGGAGTTGGAGAAATAGCAAAAGCAAAGGAGATAGCAAAAGTAAATTATAAAGGGGACAGTTTAAAGATTTCTTTAAATGTAAAATTCTTGTTAGAATTTACTCAATCTAGTGATAAGGATGTTATAACTTTAGAGTTTACAACATCGAATAGTGCTGTAAGAACTAGAAATATGCAAGAAGATAATTATACTTACATAGTGATGCCTTTAGCTTTGAAAGACTAGAAAACAAAAAACTAGCTTGCAGAGTAAGCTAGTTTTTTATTTTGCAAAGAGAATTGCTTTATGGTATAATTTGGATAATATTTTTTCATTTAAGGAGAAATAATGAGCAAAATTTATATCTTAAAAATTATGTATGAGCTCTACTATTTTAGGTATTTATTGGAAGAAATGATATTTAAAAATTCGAGTGATAATAATAGTGCAAAAAAATTTATAGAATTTAATAACAAAAGAGTATTGAAGTTTATAAAAAAAACAGGTGTAAAAAAAATAGCAATATTACTACCACACTGTATTCAAAAATATGATTGTAACTTAAAAATAACAAATAGTATAGAGAATTGTAAAAAATGTGGACTTTGTGATATATCTGAAATTGTTAAAATTCAAGATGAATTCAGCAATATCGATGTAAAGGTAGCTACAGGTGGGACACTAGCTAGGATGTATTTGAAAGAGTATAAACCGAATTTAGTTATAGCTATAGCTTGTAAAAGGGATTTAACTTCGGGGATTAGAGATGCATTCCCGTTACCAGTATATGGTTTGTTTAATAAAATAGTTGAAGGACCATGCAAAAATACAAGAGTAGCTGTGAGTGAAATAAGAAAAGTATTAAGAGAGGTGGGGACAACGTGAGAAAACTTAAACTATTTATAGCCGGAGTTTTAATATGTTCAGGATTATTGGCTTCTGAAAAAGAGGATATAAAATTTTTAGATGAGTTATTTCTTCAAAAAAAATATTCTATGGCACTTCAAGAATCAAATAACTTTTTAACTAAATATCCTCGTTCGAGATATATAAAAAATATCAGAATAAGAATGGGGCAAGTGTATTATGTAGAGGGAAGATATCAAGAAGCTATAAATACTTTAAATGGATGTTTAAAAGAGTTAAAACTAACTCAGAATGAAATGAATAATATATATCTTTATTTAACAAAATCATATGTTGGATTAAAAGATTTTGAAACAGCAACTAAAGCTGCAAATTTAATAAATAAAACAACTGCCGAGGGTAAAAATGATTATGAAGAAGCTCTTTTAGCTGTCGGAAAAGGTTATATGGATAATAAAGATTATATTAGAGCTCAAAGAGAATTAACAACTGCTCTTAATTTACAAGGTAAAAATTATGAAGACGTTGTTTTAAACCTTGCTTTAGCCGCATATAATAACTCTCAATATATAAAGACGATAGTTTATTTAGATGAGTATTATAGAGGAAGTAAGGTTGGTATAAATCAAGAACTTGTAGATTATTTATATGGATCATCATACTATAAAACAAACGAATCAACAAAAGCTCTGAATCATTTTAAAAAAGTAAAAGATAGTAAGAGTAACTCTGAATATAAAACACTATCTGTTTTAACGATGATAGAAATCTATTTAAAAGCAGGAAACTCAAAAGAAGCAGAAAATATTTTATCGACATTATCTTCAGATCCTAAACTATATAGTACAGCTTTAAAAAGCTTTGGTGATTTTTATATAGTTAGAGGCTTGAATGATAAAGCTTTAGAATATTATAATAAAATATCAAATAAAGATACTGATGTAGTTTATGGAATAGCTCTTTCACAGTATAGATTGAAAAATTATAGGAATTCACTAGAAAACTTTAGAAAACTTTATACAACAAAATACAAGAACGAAAGTATTTATTATCAACTTTCAATTGAGTATTTGAATAAAAATTATAAATGGGTTTTAGGGAATAGAAATTTAGTTGTAGGTCTAAATTTAAAAAGAGAAGAGGAGATTGCAATTAATAATTTAATAGCAGCCTCAGCTTTTGAAGAGAGAGATTTTAAAGTAGCTGAAGAGTACTATAGAAAAAATAATAATATATCTCCAACAAAAGAATCTCTATATAGATTAATAGTTACCTTAAGTAAGACAAAAGATAGAGTATCATTAAGCTCAGCAATAAGTGAGTTTAATACTAAGTATCCAGGAGATCAAGAATACAGAAAGAACATTACGATAATTAGTTCAGACAATCTTTTATCAGAAGGAAAAGGGGATGCAGCAATAAATCTTTATAAAGATTATCTAGCTACAAATAGAGACCCAGATATAGTTTCTAATTTGATAGAGGTAATGATTGCTCAAAAAAAATACAATGAAGTTATGCAGTATTTAAATATGCAAGATGCTTCTTTAGAAAACACATATCAAAAAGGAATTGCAACTATGGGTATGGGAAGATATGAAGAAGCGGATATGTACTTTAAGCAGATTGCAAAGAACGAAGAACCAAAAGATAAAGCTTTATTTGAAAAGGCTAATTACAACATAATAAAAAATTACTTCTTATGGGAAAAGTATGAAGACGCAATTTCATCTGGAGAAACTTATATAGCAGGGGATAATCTATTTGCTTTAGAAGATGTGGTTGATAAAGTTGCAATAAGTTATTTCAGACTAGATAACCCGGAAAAAGCTAGAGAATATTTTGAGAAATTAAAGTTAGTTTCAACTTTAGGAGATTACGCACAATTCCAAATAGGAGAAACTTATTATACAGAAAAAAAATATAAAGAAGCAATCGAGGCTTATAAAATAAGTGCACAAGAATCTAAAACTCCAGAATATAAAGAAAAAGGTCTGTACTGGCAAATATCTTCATTATATTTATTAAAGGATAGTGCTGAGTTTGAAGCAAAGAGTAAAGAGTTCATGAGCTCTTATCCTAATTCAAGATTAAAAGATAATATTCTTTTAATGGAGGGAGAGTTATATGGAATCTCTGGAAATAGTAACAATAGCATAAAGACATATGAAAAACTTTATACTGAAACTAAAGATGAAACTTTAAAAGAGAAATCTCTTATGAAAGTTATTGAATTATCTCAAAATACTAAAAATCTGCAAAAAGAGTTAGAGTGGATAAATAAAATAACAAGTGATGAGAAAAAAAGTTATTATATGGCTAATCATTTCCAAAGGGAGAAAAAAGTAGAAGAGGCAAAAGCTGAATTTGAAAAACTTGTGACTACTGATTCATATAAAGATTATGGATCACTTGGTTTAGGAGACTATTATTTCTCAAAAAAAGATTATGAAAATGCAAAAGTTTATTATAACTCAATTCTTTCTCTAGAAAGTAGTCCTTATAAAGATAAGGCGTTATTTGGAGTAGCCAATATAGAGAAGGAAACAGGATTACTAAATGAAGCCGTAAGGAATTATACAAAATTATACCTTCTGTATCCACAAAGTGAATTTGCTTTAGAATCGAAAATAAGATCAGCTGAATCATATGAAGCTTTAAATAGTTTTACGGATGCTATAGCACAATATGATGAACTTTTAAAGACAGAGAGTAAAAATAAAGATTATTTCTTAGAAAAATTGATATTCTTAAATTTAAAAATTGAGAAAAAAGATGTAGCGGTAAAATATTACGAGCAACTAAAGAAAGAGAATGCACCTCTTTCTGAAAAATACAAAGATTTTTTTAACGGAGGAGAGAACATATGAAAAAACTAGTTATTACAGGATTAATGATTTTATCTTTAGGAGTTTTTGCTAATGAGGATGTAGTTATTGACAAACAAGTTACGGGAGTTAATAAGGAGCAACTAGAAAGCTATCCAAAAGAGAGTAATGTTCAACTTGAGAAAAAAGTTATAAAAATAGAAGATACAAATATAAACGCAGATAAATTTAAAGATCAAAAACAAGTTATCCAGTTAAATGAAAGCAATGACTCTTTAAATAAAAGTTTAACTGAAACAGAATCAAAAACTCCAATTTGGAAGTACATAATAGGGGTAGTGGCTTTAGTAACATTAGGAATAGCATTATAAGAAAAATACGAGAGAAAAATTAGGAGGTCTAAGATGTACTGGTTAGTAAATGGTGGAATACTTATGTATTTTATAGTTTTTATGTCAATATTGGGTGTTTATGCAATTATTGAGAGAGCAATTTATTTTAAAATGAATGAAAATATAGATATGTCAAGAATAAGACCAATATTACGTAATGCAATTGAAAAAAATGATATAAAAGGTGCTATAACAGCTCTAGGAAATCAAAAAAGTTCAACTGCAAAAGTTATTAAAGAGGTTTTAATCTATTGGTATAAAACAAGAAGTACAAATGTTGAAACTTTAGAGGAGAAAGCTAGAGAGATTGCTTTAGCTCAGATTCCAAAATTAGAGAAAAATATGTGGCTATTATCAGTTGTTGCTCATACAACACCATTAATTGGACTATTAGGAACAGTAACAGGAATGATAAAAGCGTTCCAAGCTGTATCGCTACATGGAACAGGGGATGCATCAGTATTAGCAAGTGGAATATCTCAAGCTTTATTAACAACAGCAGGAGGATTATTTGTAGCAATACCATCAATTATTCTATATAACTATTTTAATAAAAAAATTGACGATCAAATAAATGACATGGAAAAAGGTAGTGCCGAGTTAATAAACTACTTCAGAAAATAGAGGAGGGGGAGAGCATGAAACTTAACAGAATTAAAAGAAGATCAGGTAATTCTTTAATCCTTGAATTAACTCCCTTAATAGACGTAGTTTTTTTACTACTGATTTTCTTCTTAGTTGCAACAACTTTTGAAGATGTTAATAGTAGTATAAAAATAGATTTACCTACATCTACTGTAAAGAGTGCTAAACCAGTTAACGAATTACAGATTGTTATAACTAAAGACAGAGAATATTTTATTAGTTATAAGGATAAGGGAGCAAGTAAAAGAGATAAAATAAATGCTAAAGATATGAAAAATGCCTTAGCTCAAAAACTTGCAGAGTCAGATGACAAAAATGTTATTATAAGTGCTGATAAGAGTGTTAGCCATGGTGTTATAGTAGAGGCAATGACAGCAGCCAAAGAGGCGGGGGCTATCTCTTTAGATATAGATACAGCTTCGCCTGGAAAGTAGGTGCACATCTATGAAGAGACAAAATAGCGATTTAAAAATACTTATAGTATCGATAGTAATAAACCTTCTTATTTTGTTTTTAATTCCAGGAATTAAGATAGATGAAATAGTTGATAAGAAACTAAAAGTTGGATTAGTAGCTTTAGAAACATCGACTAAAAAAACAACAACTAAACCTGAACCAAAAAAGAAGGTTACTCCAATAAAAGAGGAGAAAAAAGTAGAGAAAAAAGTGATTCCAAAAGAGGAAGCTAAACCTGTAGAAAAAAAACCAGAAGTTAAAGAAACTAAAAAGTTATCTTTAGATGATTTAGCTAAAAATATCACGAAAAGAGAAACCGAGTTTTTATCAGTAGATAAACCGTCTACAAGAGAAGTACAAAGTGATTTAAAGAATGAGCTTTTAGATAAAAAAGATTTAGAAGAGATTTCAAAAAAAAATACAATGGATCCAACAAAAAATATAACAATATCTAAAGATGATAACGTTTTAGAGAAAACTATGGAGTATGAACTTGATAATAGCTCGAGAGAACTAGCTTTCGAAGGAGAGGCAGAGGAGGAGCTAGGATTTAAAACTATGGTTGAAAAAAATGGAGCAGATGGACTTCCGAGTGGATATAGACTTGGAGTTGAAGATGGGGATGTTGTAGCTAGATGGGATCAAAATAATAGAGAGCCAAGATATCCAGAGGCAGCTCAATTAAGAGGGATGCAAGGTAGAGTATCATTAAAAATACAAATAGATGAAACTGGAAAAGTAACATCGGTATTTATAGAAAAGGGTAGTGGAGTTCCAGAGATAAACATGGCTATAGAAGAGATTGCAAGAACTTGGAGAATATATTTGACAAAAAATGGATTAAATATAAAAGGAAATGTAACGTTAGAATATAGCTTTAAATTATTGGGGGCTTCTAATTAGAAGTAAAAATTAGAGGATGGTGAAGAGATTTGACTCTTTTAGGATTTAGATTAGAAAATGAATTAAAAGACGAGTTAGAAAGTAATTTCGAAAATGAATTAAGGTTTGCAGAAAATATAACATCTTTTATGGAGCTGTTAAAAGAGAGAAAGTATGAAGCTGTTGTAATAGATGAAACAAATTTACAACAAGATGCTTTAGTAAACCTTGTAAAGAAAATTACTGAAACACACAAAAGATCAGTGATTATAATAATGGGAGAAACATCAAATTTAAAATTAGTTGCAGGTGTTATAAAAGCGGGAGCATACGACTATATTTTAAAACCAATTAGTCCAAAAGATGTTAATAAAATCTTAGAAAAAGCAGTTAAAGATCATAAGCTTTTAGCTGAAAGAGTAGATAGAAACAAAAATACTGGTGATAAACTAATAGGGCAAACAAAAGAGATTGTTGAAGTTTATAAAATGATTGGTAGAGTTTCTAATAGTAGAATACCTGTTCTTGTAGTGGGAGAGAAAGGAACAGGAAAAAGTAGTGTGGCAACAGCAATTCATCAGTTTAGTGATTGGAATTCAAAACCATTTTTAACGGTTAACTGTACTTCTTTCCAAAATAATTTATTAGAAAGAAAACTATTTGGATATGAGAAAGGTGCCTTTGAAGGGGCAGCTTTCTTACAAATAGGAGATTTAGAAAAAGCTAATGGTGGAACATTACATTTAGGAAATATTGAATCGTTAAGCTTAGATATGCAATCAAAAATTTTATACCTTTTACAAGAGGGCGAGTTCTTCAGAATGGGTGGATCAGAGCCTATAGAGATGGATATAAGAATAGTTGCAACAACAAGTGAAAATTTAGAAGAGTTAATCAACAAAAAAATGTTTATAGATGAACTTTATAACAAATTAAAAATCTTAGAAATAAATATTCCTCCTTTAAGAGATAGAAAAGATGATATTCCATTTATTATTGATCATTATCTAGCTAGCTGTAATTTAGAATTACATAAAGCTGTAAAAGGTGTGAGTAAACCTGCCATGAAAAAGATTATGAGATATGATTGGCCGGGGAATGTAAATGAGTTAAAGAATGCAATAAAATCAGCAGTTGCACTTTGTAGAGGAAGTTCTATATTGATAGAGGAGCTACCAGGAAATGTAACAGGAAACAAGATTTCTAAAAGAAAAGGAGATAACCAAAGCTGGGTATTGACGGATTGGATAGAAGGAGAGCTTTTAGGATTAAAAAATAACAAGCAAAACAACTATTATGGGATAATAATATCAAAAGTAGAAAAAGAGTTAATACGTCAAGTTTTAGAGATTACAAGTGGTAAAAAAGTTGAAACAGCTGAACTACTTGGAATAACAAGGAATACCCTAAGAACTAAGATGAATAACTATGGCTTAGAGTAAAATCTAAGCCTTAGGAGGAGAAATGCACGTAACATTATATAGAAAATATAGACCCAAAGGATTTGAAGAGATAGCAGGAGAACATGAAATTGTTCAAACATTAAAAAATTCTTTAAAATCGAATAGATTAGCTCATGCATATCTATTTACAGGACCTCGTGGTGTTGGAAAAACATCAATAGCTAGATTGATGGCAAAAGGATTGAATTGTTTAACAAATGGAATAACGGATACCCCTTGTAATATCTGTGAAAATTGTAAAGAGATTTCCTCAGGAAACTTTTTAGATTTAATAGAGATTGATGCAGCATCAAACAGAGGAATAGATGAGATAAGACAACTAAAAGAAAAGATAAACTATAGCCCTACAAAAGGTAGGAAAAAAGTTTACATAATAGATGAAGTTCACATGCTAACAAAAGAAGCATTTAACGCCCTATTAAAAACTTTAGAAGAGCCCCCAGAACATGTCCTATTTATTTTAGCAACTACAGAACCAGATAAGATATTACCAACAATAATTTCAAGATGTCAAAGATATGATTTTAAAAGTGTTAATTATAAAGATATGAGAGAAAAACTTTTATATATAGTTAATAATGAAGGTTATGAAATAGATGAGCCAAGTTTAGTAGCCATATATGAAGCTTCTGGAGGAAGTATGAGAGATTCAATCTCTATATTAGAGAGATTGATGATAAATACTGAAAATAAAATCATTGAAATTGAAAAAACAGAGGATGTATTAGGAATAACTCCAATAAAAATAATTGATCAATTTATTTCAATTGTAGAAAAATCAAATTATTCTGAAGGAATTGAATTGTTAGAGGATATTTGGAAAAATTCAATTGATATAGAGTTATTTTTCAAAGATTTAGCAAAAAGATCAAAAGAAAGAATGTTAAAAGGTGATTTAGATATTCAAAAAGGATTGGAAATAATTGATATTATTTATGATATTTTATCTAAATTCCGTCACGAAGAGGATAAAAGACTTGTTGGATATGTAATTCTTAATAGACTTACAGAGAAGAAAGAAAAAGAAATAATAGTAGAAAAAATTATAGAAAAAGTACAAGAGCCTGTAGAGATATTCCAAAACTCTACGCCTAATGAGATACAAGAGGTTCAAACTATTTCAAAGCTATCATATGAAGAGGTTAAGAACTCTTGGAGTAAAATACTAGATGAAGCTAAAAAAACTAAAATAACATTTGGAGCATTTTTAGTTAAAGCATATTTTAAAGACTTTACTAATAACACTTTAGTTGTAGGGTTTTCAAATGACCAAAGTTTTGCTAAAAATATGATGGAGTCAGAGCCTTATAGAACACTATTTTTAGATGTAGTTAGAAAAGTTTTAAAAACAAAAATTATGATAAAATATGAATTACAAGAGGTTAATAGAAGTAAAGAAAAAGTAGAGGGAGAGGATTTTTCTAAAAAAATAATTGATTTTTTTGGAGGAGAAATATTATAGCTTAACAAAACTCTACCTTTATGGTATAATTATCCTGAATGTATTTAGGAGGAATAATGTTTTTAATAACAGGAATAATAATAGCAGCGTTGTTTTTAGTTTCAACGTTAATGCCTTTTTTAAGTTGGGTATTACCTTTTTATAAGATAAAAAAATTAGAAAATGCAGATGTGAAAACTAAAATTGTAGCGAATGTTATTGCTATAGCTGCTATAGCTTGGGTAGATATAAACTATTTAGCAACTTATATAGGAATTTTTTGTTCGATAGAGATTCTATATTATTTATTTAAAAAGTATGGGAAACAAATCGGTGAATTTGATAAAATTTTTATGACAAGTTTAATAGTTGGATCATTAATTTGTGGATATATTTACTTTAATAGAGTAGGATTTAATATTGGATTCGAAAATTTAAAAAATATTTATATTCAAAAGACAACATTTACCCAATATGAAGTTGACATGGCTTTTAAGTTTATGAAGGATAATTTTATATACTTAATTTTTGCATACATGGGAATGACAGTATTTTTAACAAATTATTTTTTAAATAAAGAAAATTTTATGAATTGGGAAGCGTCATATTTATGGTTAATACCATATATAATATTATTCTTTGTGAAAAAGTACTCACAATTTAATGGAATAGTTATAGAAAATATGCTTGAGGTTTTAAAAATTGTTTATATAATGTATTTTGTAAAAATAGTTGCAGGAGCATTAAACGAAAAAGTAAAAAAAGAGTCTTTATGTTTCACAGCAGGAGTTTTCTTAGCACTAATATCTCCAGAGTTTGCTTTTATTTTTGGAGGATTAGCAAGTGGAATAAAAATAAAAATAGTAAAAACAAGAAGATAATCTAGGAGGAATTTTTATGTCAAAGATACAAGTAATTTTAACAGCAGATGTGGCAGGACAAGGAAGAAAAGGAGAGATCATAAGTGTTTCTGAAGGTTATGCTAAAAACTTCCTATTAAAAAACAATAAAGGTATTGTAGCAACTCCTGAAGAGTTAAAAAAGATAGAGAATAAAAAATTAAAAGATGCTAAAAAAGCAGAAGAAGATAAGAAAAAAGCGATTGAAATAAAAGCTTTATTAGAGAGTAAAAAATTAGCAGTAACTGCAAAAATTGGAGATAATGGAAAATTATTTGGTGCAATAACTAACAAAGAGATTTCAGCAGAATTAAAGAAAGAATTTGGATTGGATATTGATAGAAAAAAAATAGAGTGCACGATTAAGAGCTTAGGAGAACACAAAGTGGTTGTAAAATTACATACAGATGTAAAAGCTGAGGTTTTAGTGGCAATAAAAGGATAGTGAAATATGGAAGATATAGAAAAACTTAGAAAAATTCCAAGTAGTTTAGAGGCTGAAAGATCTGTATTAGGAGGTATATTTTTAAAACCAGATATATTTAGTGAGGTTATAGAGATAATATATTCAGCAGATTTTTATAAAATGGCTCATAAGATAATTTTCGAAGTTATGCAAGAGGTTTATAATTCAGGTGAATCAATCGATCCGATTATTGTAATGGATAGATTGAAGAGAAAGGATAAGTTTGATGATATTGGTGGAGAAGCCATATTTTATGAAATAATAGAAGAGGTTCCAACAGCAGCAAATATTCTAACTTATGCAAAAATTGTAAAAGAAAAGGCAACTTTAAGAAAGCTTGGAGATATTGGAACTAAAATAGTAGAGATGACTTATGAGGGTTATGAAGATGTGGATACTATTTTAGATAAAGCTGAAGGAATGATATTTAAAGTTGCGGAAAGCAAAGAATCAAAAGATATAATTAGTTTAAAAGAGGTTGTAACTAATGAGTTTGAGAGATTAGAACAACTTCTTCAAAATAAAGGTGTAACTACAGGAATATCAAGTGGATTCAAACATTTTGATGAGATGACAAGTGGATTCCATCCATCGGATTTAGTAATTCTTGCAGCAAGACCATCTATGGGTAAGACTGCCTTTGCTCTTAACTTAGCTTTAAATGCAGCTATGAAAGCTGGTAAAGGTGTTTTAGTTTTCAGTTTAGAGATGTCTAGTTCTCAGCTATTACAAAGACTTTTAGCTATAGAAGCTGGAATAGGATTACAAAAGATAAGAAATGGTTTCTTAGGTGAAGATGATTGGGGAAAACTTGGAATTGCAAGTGGAAAATTAGCAAATGCAGAGATAAATATAGCGGATGTTCCAAATGTAAATGTTTTAGAGATTAGGTCAATCGCTAGAAGATTGAAAGCTGCTGGAAAATTAGATATGATCTTGATAGATTACTTACAACTTATAAAAGGTACGAGTGGAAAATCAGATAATAGACAGCAAGAGATTTCAGATATTTCAAGATCGTTAAAAGGAATAGCAAGAGAGTTAGATATCCCAATAGTGGCTTTATCACAGCTATCTCGTGCTCCAGAGCAAAGAGCTGATAGAAGACCAATGCTATCAGATTTAAGAGAATCAGGAGCAATCGAGCAAGATGCGGATATGGTTGTATTTTTATATAGAGATGATTATTATAATGATGATTCAGATCAAAAAGGTATAACAGAGGTTATAATAGGTAAGCAAAGAAATGGACCGGTTGGTACTGTGAACTTGAAGTTCTTCCATGAAATTACAAAGTTCGGAGATTACACGACTAAGGTTGAATAGAGAAAGGTGAGAAAAAAATGAAAAGAGCAGAATTATTAGCTCCAGCAGGAAATATGGAAAAGTTAAAAATGGCTTTCCACTATGGGGCAGATGCAGTATTCTTAGGTGGAAAGATGTTTAACTTAAGAGCTGGAAGTCATAACTTTAACGATGAGGAGTTAAAAGAGGCAGTAGATTACGCACACTCGATGGAAAAAAGAGTATACGTAGCTTTAAACATAATCCCTCATAATGATGAGTTAGACTTATTACCAGATTATGTAATGTATTTAGATAAAATTGGAGTAGATGGAGTTATCGTTGCAGACTTAGGAGTGTTCCAAGTTGTAAAAGAGCATACTAACTTAAATATAAGTGTAAGTACTCAAGCAAGTAATACAAACTGGCGTTCAGTAAAAATGTGGAAAGATTTAGGAGCTAAAAGAGTAGTTTTAGCAAGAGAGATATCATTAGATAATATTGCTGAAATTAGAGCTAAAGTACCTGATATCGAGTTAGAAGTATTTGTACATGGAGCTATGTGTATGTCTATTTCAGGAAGATGTCTATTAAGTAACTATATGACTGGTAGAGATGCTAATAGAGGAGATTGTGCTCAATCATGCAGATGGAAGTATAACTTAGTTGAAGA
>DIXX01000063.1:54283-55558 GCA_002428805.1 Cetobacterium sp. UBA6069 | reverse complement strand
GATAACTTAGAAGTTGTTATAGTTGGACCACCAATGATGATGAAATACTCTGCTTTAGAGTTTTTAAAGCTAGGAATTCCTGAAGAGAAAATTTGGGTTTCATTCGAAAGAAATATGTCTTGTGCTGTTGGTAAGTGTGGACACTGTAAAATTGATGAAACATATGTTTGTTTAGAAGGACCTATATTTAATTATGTAAAAGCTAAGAAGCTTTTAGATTAGGAGGAGACATGGCTTTAGAATTAAGTAGAAAAAGTTTTACGAAAAATGCATTTAGAGTTACAAAAGAGAGAAAAAAGACAGCTTTAAGAGTTAGAGTTCCAGGTGGAGAGATAACTGCTGAGTTACTACTTAAAGTTTCTGAAATCGCTTCGAAATATGGAAATGGAAAAGTACATATAACAACTCGTCAAGGTTTTGAGATAAAAGGTATCGATATAACTATGATCGATGAAGTAAATAAAGAGATTCAAGTACTGATAGATGGATTTGAAATTAACCAACCAAATGGAGAGGGAAATGGATATCCAGCTGCTGGAACTAGAAATATAACAGCTTGTATAGGAAATGGTGTTTGTCCTAAGGCTCAATACAACACAACTGAGTTTGCTAGAAAGATAGAAAAAGAGGTATTCCCTCATGATTTCCACTTTAAGATAGCTTTAACTGGTTGTCCAAACGACTGTATCAAAGCAAGAATGCATGACTTTGGTATTGTTGGAATGGCTATGCCTCTTTATGAGAAAGAGAGATGTGTATCTTGTGGAGCTTGCGTTAAAAAATGTAAGGGATTATCTACAGGTGCATTAAGTGTTGAAAACTACACAGTTGTAAGAGAGCACAGCAAGTGTATCGGGTGTGGAGAGTGTGTTTTAAACTGCCCTACATCAGCTTGGGTTAGAGATGAGAAGAAGTACTATAGATTAGCTATCATGGGAAGAACTGGAAAGAAAAATCCAAGACTTGCTGAAGATTGGCTGTTATGGGCTGACGAAGAGAGTATTATAAAAATAATCAAAAATACATATAAATATGTTGATACATATATAAATAGAGCATTACCAAAAGAGCATATTGGATATATCGTGGATAGAACTGGATTCCATGAGTTCAAGAAGTTCGCTCTTGAGGGTGTAAATTTAGAAGATGTAACTATCGAAAGAAATATGGTTCATTGGAATGGAATTATCTATTCTGGTGCTGAAAACGATATTGGAAAGTAGATAGAATTAGAAAACCAGGCGGTTTATAAATAACTAGCCTGGTTTTTATTTT
>DIXX01000063.1:53347-54037 GCA_002428805.1 Cetobacterium sp. UBA6069 | reverse complement strand
TTTACTTTGTTATTAGATTTAGGATAAGCATTTCGCTTTGGCTTCCTATTCTATAGGGAATCATCCAAGTTCCTAGACCTGAACTAACATATGAGTGTGTATTATCAATTTTTTTATATCCTCTAGAGTTTTCATACATATAATCTACTAAAAGATTAAATGGGAAAATCTGTCCTCTGTGTGTATGTCCTGAAAGATAAAGATCAACTTTCTCACCATTGAGCTCTCTCAAAGACTCAGGGTTGTGATCCACAACAATAACAGTATTTTCGATATTCACATCTTTTAAAAGCTCATCTAAAGATTTTCTATTTCTGTTATGTCTATCATCTCTTCCAATTATAGTTACACCTTCAATTTCTACAGATTCATCTCTCAATATTTTAATTCCAAGGCCTTCAATATACTCTATATTCTCATCAATTCCACCATAATATTCATGGTTTCCTAGAGCTAGATATATACCGTGTTTAAAAGATGTGGAATCGATTATACTTTTAATATCATCTTTAACAGTTTTGTAGGTATTGTCTAAAAAATCCCCACCAATAAGAACTAATTCGACACCTTCATCCTCCATCTTTTTAAAAGATTCTTGTAATTTACTTCCATCAAATTTTCCATTTAAATGTATGTCACTGATAAAAGCGAATTTTAAATCTTTATTTAAATTTAAATTTTCGGTAGGAA
>DIXX01000063.1:50604-53018 GCA_002428805.1 Cetobacterium sp. UBA6069 | reverse complement strand
ATAATGCCCCAATATAACTTCAAACAAATCACTTCTACTCTCTCTTAAAAAATAGAAAAGAATAAAAGGTAAAAAGCTCATTAGCGGAATAATTAAAAAGAACCATAAGCTGCTATAAACTTTATAAAAAAAGTATGCTGCCATCATTATAAATAAAACTACAGGAAGTAGTCTCTGTAAAATAAAAATCATCGTGCCTCCATTTTGTAAGTTTAACTTTAAAATATAAAATCATTATATCACTTAGAGTTAACTCTAAGTCAATAAAATTTAAAATAAAAAGAGACTAAGTATAACCTAGCCTCTAAAATAATAGTAATATTAATTAGTCTTTTTTAGACACGTAGAAATAAGCTGCTGCTAATCCTACTCCTCCAACCATATTTCCAAGAGTTACTGGAATTAAGTTAGTGATCATTCCCATGAAGAATTGTGGATCTTTAAACATTAATGCAGAGAAAAGAGTCATGTTTGCGATACTGTGCTCTAATCCTACTGTAATGAATGTAAATAGACACCACCAGATCATAATCAGTTTTCCTGATTCAGATGTCATCTTGATTGAACACCAAACAGCTAAACATACAAGAATATTACAAAGAACTCCTCTGTAGAATAAATCCATAAATGGTGCTGTAGCTTTTAATGTAGCTATAGTAACCATGAATTTTCCAACACTTTCTGCTCCAGGAACAAAGTGAATTGTTAAGTTAGTCATTGAGAAGAACCATCCACAAAGTATTGATCCAAATAAGTTTCCAAAGTAACATACAACCCAAAGTTTTATTGTATCTGCCCAAGTAGTTTTCTTTGACAGTGTAGAGATTGTCATAACAAAGTTGTTTCCAGTGAAAAGTTCACTTCCACACATAATAACTAAACTAAGTGCAACTCCAAAGCAAGCTCCCATAAGTGTTCTAGCACCTAATGGTCCAATAACTGGTGCAGCTAATCCACCAATAGAGAAAATTAATAAAATTCCTAATCCAACAAAAAATCCAGCAAAAGTTGATAATACAAAGTATTTTCCTAAGCTATTCTTTAAAAAATTACTCTTAGCAACACCTGCGTTTGCAACCTTTTCAATTGTTTCTAAAAACATAGAATCCTCCTAAATAAATAATATACTAGCATTTTATACTAGAATAAAAAAAAGTAGGTGTGATTTTAGTCACACCTTTTGCTTTTGAGTAAAAAAAGATTTTTTGTAGATTAAAATATAATCCAACTGAACGTTTAAAAGAAAACATTGCAAGATCTTAGGTCTACATCCCAAAGTAACTTTATATTTCTCTTTGTACACTCACATCCATGAATAGAGTCGCATATAGTATCCAAATTATAGTGTCTAACTATATATGATTCTACACATACATCAAGAGTAGTTTTTCTCTCTCTTAAGTTACAAGGATAAACAATTACAATCTCTTCTCTTAACTTGTTAAGCATTTTCAAAGTATCTAAGGTAATATCATTTATATTTTCAAATCTGTGAAGAACGTTATTCTCTCTATCTAAAATAAGTCCCTCTCCAATATGAAACATATTTTCCTTTACTATATTTCTGTAAGAGTTAGTTAATTTTTCATAAGCTATAATCATGGTATCAGCTCCTCGTTTCTTTGTTACTAGATTTATTACCTCATATATACTCTAAAGTCAAATGCTTTCCTTCAATTTGAATCATTATTTTAATTAATACTTCCTAGAGAATAATCGTGAATTGGGATAGGATACATTTCAAATCCTTTTATTTTTTTATTGATTGCACCGTTTAAATCTCGGTAAAACAACATAACCTCACTGTTGTTATTAACAATTATCTCTTGAACCTCTTCGAAAAGTTTCTCTCTTTTGTTTTTATCTAAAGTTTCTCTAGCTTCTTCTAAAAGTTCATCTACTTTTTTATCATTAAAGAAAGTTCTATTTCCAGGGGCACCAAATGCACTGCTGTGATGAGTTGGATAAAGAGCATAGTCAGAATCCCCAGTTACACTTCCCCAAGAACCAATAAACATATCGAATTCTCCAGAATTTGTTTTAAGCCAATAGACACTTGGCTCAAGAATAGTTATTAAAACATCTACTCCGACATCTTTTAAGTATGCCGCAATGATTTCGGCAGTTTGCACATCTATACTAGAACTCATAGTTGCAAGAGTTAAAGTATTTCCCTTTAAATTTTTTAATAATTCACTTGCTGCTTCTTTATTATAATCTAAATTTTTAAGCTGTGAGTTGTGACCTTTTACACCTTTTGCTACTGGAGAGTTAGCAATAACTCCCTCTCCATTTAAAACAGTTTCTAGAATAGCTACTTTATCAATTGCTAAATTTATCCCTTTTCTAATATTCTGATCGCTGAAAATCTCATTTTTCATATTCAATCCCATGTATGTATAAGAGTAAGATGG
>DIXX01000063.1:45325-50322 GCA_002428805.1 Cetobacterium sp. UBA6069 | reverse complement strand
ATTGTTTTTATATTTATTTTTTTATACTCTGGCTTAGTATCAAAATAGTTTTCAAATCTTTCTAAAACCAATCCCTCTCCAGGGTCCCAACTTTCTAAAATATATTTTCCACTACCCATAGGCTTTTCAGTTAGGGCTGTTGGATCTTTAATTAAGTAATCTTTGCTAACTATACTAAGCGCTGGATGCGTCAAAGCGTCTATAATGCTTGAAAATGGCTTTTCTAAAATCATTTCGAAGTTGTAATCGTCTTTTAGGACAATCTCTTTTATAGGGGGCATTACTGCAGCTATTCTTGGAGAGGTTTTCATTCTTTCGAATGAAAACTTAACATCTTCTGAAGTTAACTTCACACCATTTTGAAAGAAAATGTCGTCTCTTAAAATGAATTCAATTTTTGTACTGTTGATAAATTTATAGCTTTTAACAACACCTAATATAGTTTCCATATTAGAATTTTTTTCTAAAAGTCTAGAGTATAAAAGACGGTTTATTCTCAAAGAGAATCCATCGTTTCCAAAATGCGGATCAAAAGTTCTAGGATCTCCCTCTTGAACAACATTGATTGTTGCTGAAAATATATTTATAGTAAACACCAACATAAAAAATAAAAGCAGTTTAACTTTTTTCATAATCTTCTCCTACAAAATAATTTTTTCTACTTCTACAATCTCTCTTCCTAGAAACTCTTGAGCAACTTTTTTAAATTTATAAGGGTCTCCACTCACATAAAATTTTAGGCTAGGCTTTTCTAAATTTTGACTCTCTCCTATTATTTTTTTTAAAGTTTTTGCAGTCTCTTTTGCAGGATCGACAATCTCTCCTTTAAAATGTCTAGCTATATACTTTCTTATAAGAGGATAGTGAGTACATCCTAAAATTAAAGTATCAATATCAGGATGCAATTCACTTAGATAACTCTGAACTAAATTATCACTTTCGAGATTATCCTCCCAACCTTTTTCAATCATCTCTACAAAAAGTGGACATTTTACGCTATATATTTTAATGCTAGAATCTATTTTATTTATAGCTTTTCTATATATATCCATTTTTATAGTAGCTGGAGTTGCAATAACTCCAACCATTTTATTCTTTGTATTTTTTACACCCTCTACAGAGCCGCTCTGAACAACTCCAACAACAGGGATTTTATATCTCTTTTCCATTATATGTATTGCAGCTCCAGTAGCTGTATTACAAGCAATAACAAGAGCATCTACTTTTTTTTCGTATACTAAGAAGTCTGAGACCTTTAAACAAAGAGAACGAATTTCTTCAACCTCTTTCTCTCCATAAGGAGCATGTAAACTATCACCAAAATAGATGATGTCATCAGTAGGAAACTCTTTCAATACCTCTTTTAAAACTGAAACTCCCCCTACTCCAGAATCAAACACTCCAATTTTTCTCATAAAAACCTCGCCTTCTTATTAATTTATATCAACTTTATTGTACTTCCAATCTCTCCTGGAATTGCAGGTGAAACCTCTAACCTTCTAGGTATTCTTATTTTTAAATCTTCAACATGACTTATAATACCTATTTTCATTTTCTCTTTCCATCCAATCTCTTCTAAGATCTCAATGACTCTATCAAGTAAAATACTATCTAAAGTTCCAAACCCTTCATCTAAGAAGAAGAATTCCAATTGAATTTTTCCTTTTAGTTGTAGTTGTCCTGAAAGAGCTAAGGCCAACACAAGAGAAACAATAAATGTTTCTCCACCAGAAAGTGTAGAACACTCTCTCGAATGATTACTATTAAACGTATCGACTATTATAAAGTCACAACTATTATCTACTTTTAAAAGATATCTACCTCGAGTTATCTTTTGTAATCTCTTTGAAGCTTCGTAAGTTATATAGTCTAAACGTTTTCGAGCTAAGAAGTTAACAAACTTTCTTCCTTTAAATCTTTTTTGAAGAAGTAAAAGGTCATCTTGCTTTAAAGTCAGAGCTTCAATCTCTTTTAACAGCTGACTAGCTTCTTCTGCAAGAAGCTCTATTCTAGCTAAATCACTTTTAAGCTCAGTAATCTCTTTAATTAAATAGCTCTCTTTTTTAGCTATCTCTTCTAAAGTACTCTTTAAATATTCCCATCTTTCAGAATTAAACTCTCTGCCACCAATCTCAGAGATCACCTCATCTTTTAAATGGTTATATTTAATAAGGTTATTTTCAAACGTAGAGATTCTCTCTTTTAAAGAGTGATATAGGTTTTCACTTAAAAGGGAGAATAGAATCTCATCTTTTGAGTTAAATCCTTTAGAGCTTATCGATTCGTTTAAATGTTTACTTTTCACTTCAAAGTTAGATTTTAAATTAGATATCTTTTCCTCTAATGTAACCACTTTTAACTTTAGTTCTTGTATTGTATTTAAAATTAAAAGTATATTACTTTTAATCGCTTTTAATTTTAATTCAGACTCCTCTTTAGAAGAAGTAAGAGCTCTGTACTCTCTCTCCATATTTTCTAAGATATTTTTCTCTCTTAAAACTGATTCTAAGGATATCTCCTCTGAATTATCAAAAATATTTTTAAACTTTAGAAGAGATAGTTTTTGCATCTCCTCAGCAATCTCACTTTTATACTCCTCTAATTTCTGAACCGAGCTTTTTAAAGTGGACTCTCTATGCTTTATATTCTCCTCTAAATTTGAAAGTGTTGATGTAAGAGTTGTAATAGAGTTTGAAAGCTCTCTCTCTTTTACAGCGGCATCATTTTCTTTCTCTTTTAAGGCTTTTAAACAACTCTCTTTTTCTATCAAGATTTTGTTTAAAGAGTCAATATCTTCTAAAGAACCAATAGCTGTTATTCGGCTTTTTATAAACTCAATTTTACTATCTAGCTCGATCAATTTTTTTTCTAAGATATTCTTTCTATCTATATTTTCCTGAAGAATATCTAAATCTATACTTTGAATATCTTTAGCTAAATTAGGATGGTCTTTAGAACCACATACTGGGCAGTTCTCTCCGTGCTTTAGATGTTGAGCCAATTCAAAAGCATGGTTTTCAAGGTTTTGTTTTTGTAGTTCTAAAACGACCTCATTAGTTGAAGAGAATTTAAAATCTACAGCTTCCCTTTCTACTAAAGTGATCTCTAACTCTTTTTCTAGTGCCAATCTATTTGACACTTTTTCGTTTTCAACACCCAATTTTGTTTTGGTATCAGAGATATCTTTTTCAAGAGTTGTTATTTCTGTAGAATCGATTTTAGTTAAACTTTTTAAAGATTTTTTCTCACACTCTAGCTGAGAGCTATTTTTTTGGATTTTCTCATGAAGAGATGATATCTCTATCTCTATTTTACTTTTAGATTCGAAACTTTCTTTTAATAATCTATCTTTTAATTCAATAGTCTTCAGATGACCTTCAGCTTTTCGAAGAGAATCAAGAACATCATAATCCACTTTTTTTTCTAAAAGTTGAAGAGTTATATTTTCTATTTTACTCTCAAGATTTTCTTCAGCTATTTTTTCTAAATTTAAAAGTTCACTCTCTTTGTTTAAAGATGACTCTATGCTTTTTAGGTCAGAACTATTTTCTAGAATCTCTTTTTCTAAAAGATCTAACTCTTCAATTAGAGTTTTTAAAGATGTTGCAACTTCATGTTTAGAAACTTTCTCTTTCTCTTCAGAAATTTTATCTTTAATCTCCTCTAACTTCAAAATCTCAGAGTTATATAGCTCTAATTTTTCAAAAATATTTTTAATTTCTTTTAACTCTAAAAACTGAGTTGTTAAACCCTCTTTTTCTGAGATTAACTCGATATGCTCGGCATTTCTTAGCTCTAAATTAGATTTAAGAGAGTTTATTAACTCTAAAGAGAAATCTCCCTTTCCTTTTATCTGGTTTTCTAATGAGCTGATATTCTCATTTATATTGTTTAATCGAGAAGTTATTTTCTCAGACATCTTTTTTCCATATTTTTCCAAATCAAAGATGTTTTCTAACATACTCATTTTCTCGCTGCCTTTTAGCTTTAGAAATTCACTGAATTTACCTTGAGGCAAAACAACCGATCTTGTGAAGTCGTTGACACTTATACCGAAATGCTCTTTTATTTTAGTTTGAACATTTGTCACAGTATCAGCTACAATATCCCCATTTATCTTTAAAATAGGATTGACCTGCTCAAACTTCTCTTCACCTTTTCGTGAATACTTTTTTTTATAACATCTATCTATTTCAAAGATATCCTCACCTAAAGAGAATTTAAAATAAACCTGAATAGAATCGCTGTCTTGGTTTAAACATGGTCTTATACCGTTTCCATTATTTCCCATTGTTCTTGGAATTTTATCAAATATAGAGAATATCATAGCGTCTAAGATAGTTGATTTTCCGCTGCCTGTTTCTCCAAATATACCGAAAAGTCCAAGAGAAGTTAACTCATTAAAATCTATAACTTGCTTTTTAGAAAAACTTTGCAGTCCACTAATCTCTAATTTAATTGGTTTCATCGTTTTCTCCCTCCTCTAAAAGCTCTAAGAAAAGTTTCAAAATGTTGTCATTTGGAGCTAGACCATCGCTTTCCTCTTTGAAAAACTCTATGAAAGCCTCTTCTAGATTTGTTTCGTTATAAACCGCAACTTCGTTTTCTTTCTCTTCTATTTCTATAATTGGGATAATTTCCAAAACATTTTTATTAGATTTTATCTTTCTGATTTCAGAGTTTGTTAAAGGTTCGCTTAGTTTTATCTTTAAATATATCCATTCATCTAGTCCTAGAAGTTCATTCGATTTTAAAATAGCTTCTTCAGCTCCATTTACTGTATACTCTTTTATAGGTTTGTAGTTAGTTATCGGAATCTGTTTTACAACTGTCCCTTCTAAAGAGATATCCACTACAAAGATTTTTTTGTCGAACTTATTTTCTGTTACTCTATACTCTAATGGAGATCCACAGTAGTAAGCATTTTTACCTTTAAAAGTCATTGGCTTATGTACATGACCAAGAGCGACATAGTTCACATCGGGAATATCCCTAGT
>DIXX01000063.1:42739-45057 GCA_002428805.1 Cetobacterium sp. UBA6069 | reverse complement strand
GCTACATATAGATGTGTCATAATAGCTGATGGAATCTCTTCGTCGTTATAAGCTACACCCTCTTCTAGAATCTCTTTTATTCTACAGTTAAATTTTTTATCTTCAAATGTTTCATTTAAAATAGCTTCACTAGGAAATGGTAGATTATATAGGTAGAGTTTTTTTCCATTTTTCTCTATAAATATACCTCCAGGAGAAGATTTATAGATGTTTAAAGAACCGTATATTGCTGGTTCAATCTTTTGAAAAGCTGTTTCGTATATAATAACTCCATAATCTTTTGCTAGTGAGTTAACAGCATTTAATCTCGCTGGATTATCGTGATTTCCAGGAATTACTATAATCCCTACTTTTCCATCTAAAGAGAGTTGCTTTATACTGTCAAAAAACAACTTTTCAGCTTCAGCTGATGGATTGTATGTATCATATATATCCCCAGCTAAAAGAATCAAATCTATATTTTCATCTTTTACCACTTTTTCCAAATCATTTATAAATAATTTTTGTTCTATTATTCTAGATTGGCCCTCTAGTTTTTTACCTAAATGCCAATCAGAAGTATGAAGTATTTTCATATCCCCCTCCTAAAACCGTTCTTCTTACAGTTTACCACTGAATTAGTTAAAATTCAAATCTAAACACCCTTTTGAATAAGTTTGAGAAAAATAAAAAGAGCTGAGATTTCTCTCAACTCTAAGTATTTAATATTATTTTCCAGTTAACTTTTTTAAAGCGTTTGCTACGAATTCAACTTGAGTTCCTACAATAATTTGAACTGAAGTTTTTCCAGCTTTTAATACCCCTGCAACACCTAATCTTTTGATTTCAGCATCTTGAACTAAAGTGTTATCTTTAAGCTCAAGTCTTAATCTTGTAATACAGTTGTCAACGATAACGATATTATCTACTCCACCTAAAAGAGGGATTAGCTTTGCTGCTAACTCATCGTTTGTAGTTGGCTTAGAAGAAGTTGTAGAATCATCTGATGACTCCTCCTCTTCTCTTCCAGGAGTTTTTAAGTTCATCTTAGTTATAACAGCAGTGAATATTACATAGTATAATACGAAGAATACAGCACCTTGAATCACTAGCATATACCAGTTAGTAGCTAATGGGTTTCTAGATGATAGTAACATATCGATTAAACCAGCTGAGAATCCAAATCCAGCCATCCATTGCATAGAAGCAGCGATGAATAGAGAGATTCCAGTTAGAATACAGTGAACTAGGTATAATCCTGGTGCTACGAACATGAATGCAAACTCTAAAGGCTCAGTAACTCCAGTTAAGAAAGTTGCAAATCCAGCAGCAATCATGATAGATTTAATTTTATCTTTATTTTCAGTCTTAGCTGTTTTTACGAATGCAACAGCAGCTCCTAAAAGTCCAAACATCATTATAGGGAAGAATCCAGCTTGATACATTCCTGTAACTCCTGGGATTCCAGTTCCGTTAGCGATAGATTGAGCTCCACCTAAGAACTTAGGGATATCATTTATACCAGCAACGTCAAACCAGAATACAGAGTTTAATGCATGGTGTAATCCAACAGGTATAAGTAATCTGTTTAAGAATCCATAGATTCCAGCTCCAAGAGCTCCCATTCCACTTATTATTTCTCCAAAGTTTACTAAACCATCATAGATTGTTGGCCAGATGTACATTAAAACAAATGAAACAAGAATCATAACAAATGATGTTATAATAGGTACCAATCTTTTTCCGCTGAAGAAAGAAAGAGCTTTTGGTAACTCTACATCGCTAAACTTGTTGTATAAAGCTGATGAGATAACCCCTACTAAGATTCCTATAAATTGGTTATTGATTTTACTGAATCCAGCTGGAACATTTTCAATTTTCATGATTTGTCCTACAGCTCCAGGTGATAAAAGAGTAGTGATTACAAGGAATCCTACTAAACCAGTTAATGCAGCTGAACCATTTTTGTCCTTAGACATTCCAAACGCAACACCTACAGCAAATAGAATTGGCATTTGATCTATGATTGCAGCTCCTGATTTTATTAGAAACGCAGCAAGAGCGCTGTTTCCACCCCAACCAGTTGGGTCAATAAAGTAACCTAGACCTAATAAAATTGCAGCAGCAGGTAATACTGCAACAGGAACCATTAGTGCTTTACCGATCTTTTGTAAATAACTAAACATACATTCCCTCCTAAATATAATTTTGTTTTTTTGAAATTTTATTTCTAATGTATTTTATAACAAAAGAATTATTATGTCAATAGTGTTTTATATTTTTATTGAACATAATAACTATAATATATACAAAAAATATGGTATAAACCCTTATAGACC
>DIXX01000063.1:36857-42472 GCA_002428805.1 Cetobacterium sp. UBA6069 | reverse complement strand
TTTATTTTAAGGAGGAAGAATTTATGATTACCACAATTTTTTTCGTTTTTTTAGCAATCTATTCAAACTATCTAGGTAAAGTTGCAGAAAAATTTAAACTGCCATCTCTTATCGGAATGATGATTGCAGGAGCTTTGATAGGTCCATATGGATTTAATAAAACACCAGAGTTTGCTTTAAGCCTTGCCCCGATGTTAAAAGATATCGCTTTAGTTATAGTTCTATTTATAGGTGGGCTTGGAATTGGAGCTGACCAAATAAAAAAGATAGGTCGTCCAGCTATACTGCTTAGTGTTATTCCCGCTACTTTAGAAGGGTTTACAGTGGCGTATCTCTCAACTATATTTTTAAACTTTACCTTTATTCAAGGAGCTATTTTAGGATTTATAATAGCAGCAGTTAGTCCAGCAGTTTTAATTCCATCGATGGTAAATCTAATTCATAAAAATGTAGGGCAGAAAAAATCTATACCTCAACTACTTTTAGTAGGAGCTTCAGCTGATGATACAATAGCAATAACTCTATTTACATCATTTTTAGCTATATATTTTGGAAAAATAGATGGAGCTAGTTTTAATATTAAAACTCAGCTTTTAACTATCCCTGTTTCGATAGTATTCAGCTTAATTATAGGGTGGATAGTTGCGTTAGTTGGAAAAAAATCATTTTTAAAAATCAGTAATTTTAAATTAAAGTTAGCAGTGATATTCCTTTTATGTATGACTTTAAGATATGTAGAAAATAGATATCATTTTTCACTATACAACTCACTACTATCTATTATGTCTCTTGGGTTTTTTATACGTCACTACTGTGGAGAGGGATATAGAGAGATTCATCTAGGAATGAACTCTATTTGGAAATATGGAAAGATATATCTATTTACTTTTGTAGGAATGGCAATAGACCCAACTCTTGTGGGAGGATATTTCTTTATTGGATTAACAATTCTGTTTTTCTCACTCACAATAAGGTCTTTAGGTGTTTTAATAGCTTTAATTGGAACTGAGTTGACATATAAGGAGAGATTGTTCTGTGTTATAGCCTATCTACCTAAAGCTACTGTTCAATCAGCTAAAGCAGGTATACCTTTACAAATGGGTGTTGCTGGTGGAGAAATTATGCAAGCTATCGCTATACTTAGTGTTTTAGTAACTGCACCTTTAGGAGCTATTGGAATAAATTCAACATATAAGAAACTGTTAAAAGATGCTTAAATAGTTTTTAGAGATTAAAATAAAAAAAGGAAGTTTAGGAACCTCGAGTATAAAGCATTAGTTGCTTTTGTTTTACAAAAATTTATATTTTGAGGTGATAGTATGATTGAGTTTAAAAAAGTTACAAAATCTTATGATAAAAACACACTTATTTTAAAAAATATAGATTTCAAGGTAAAAACTGGTGAGTTTGTAGTTTTGATTGGGGAATCTGGATGTGGAAAAACAACTACAATGAAACTTATTAATAGATTAATTGATCCAAGCAACGGAGTTGTTCTTATAGATGGAGAGGATATAAGCAAAGTTGATCCAATCACTTTAAGAAGAAGAATTGGTTATGTTATTCAAAAAGAGGGACTTATGCCACATATGACTATAGGTGAGAATATAGAGCTTGTTCCAAAGCTATTGAAATGGGAGAAAGAGAAGAGAAGAAAAAGAGCGTTTGAACTTTTATACCTTTTAAATCTTGATCCTGAAATATACTATGACAAGTATCCTCATGAAGTATCTGGAGGACAAAAGCAAAGAGTGGGTATAGCGAGAGCTTTAGCTACAAATCCAGATATAATTCTTATGGATGAACCATTCTCAGCTTTAGATCCGATAACTAGAGAGAGTATTCAGGATGAGGTTTTAAAACTCCAGAAAGAGTTGGGAAAAACAATAATTTTTGTTACCCACGATATGGATGAGGCGATAAAATTAGGAGAGAGAATAGCTTTCTTAAAAGATGGAGAGATTTTACAGTTTGGAACTCCTGATGAGATTTTGAAAAATCCAGCTTCAGAGTATATCGAGCAGTTTATAGGAAAAGATCGTATTTGGAAAACTCCGAAAAAACTACTCGTATCAGATATAATGTCTAAGCAGTATTGGACAATAGAGAAAAGAAGTAATATATCGAGAGCTTTTAATCTACTTAAAACACATGATACAGATTTCTTGATTGTAACAGAAAGCGAAGCTGGAAAACATAGTGAGCCTATCGGTATAATCTTTAGAAAAAATCTAATTCATGCTATGGAAAATAACATTTTAAGAGTTAGAGAGGTTATGGATGTAGATTTTTCTACAATAGATAAAGATAGTAATCTTTTGGATGTTTTAAACAAAATGTCTAGTATAAAAGCAAGAGTTATGCCTGTTGTTGATAGTAGTAATAGACTTTCTGGAGTTATTACAAATTTAGGATTAGTTAATGCAATCAGTAAAATAGCGCCCTCATCTGAAAGCGAGGAGAGTGTAGCTGATGCAGGTGATGTTTTATGAACTTTCTAACCTCTTTTATAAAATATTTTTTAGAGAAACTTCCTGAAGTGAGCACAGCTTTACTTCAACATATAGAGATAACAGGATTGGCTGTAAGTATAGCTATTCTTATAGGTGTTCCAATTGGGATACTTATAATAAAAAATGAAAAATTATCTAAAGTTGTACTGACTATAGCTGGAATATTTCAAACGATACCTAGTTTAGCTTTATTTGGTCTGATAATTCCAATTATGGGAATAGGATTAAAGCCTGCGGTTTTTGTTCTTTTCCTATACTCTCTTTTACCAATAATTACAAATACATATATCGGAATAAAAGGAGTTGATAACTCCACAATCGGAGCGGCAGTAGGAATGGGAATGACAAACTTCCAAGTCCTTACAAAAGTAAAACTACCTATAGCTGTTGCAGTAATAATGGGTGGAATAAGAATATCCACTGTTGGAACAATAGGAACAGCTACAATTGCCGCACTAATAGGTGCTGGTGGATTAGGTGAACTTATTTTCAGAGGAATATCTACAAGTAATAACAATCTTGTCTTAACAGGAGCTATTCCTACAGCTGTTTTAGCCTTTGTAGCTAACTATTTTTTAGGTGTGCTTGAAAAAGTTTTAACACCTAACGGTATGTTGAGTAATAGAAATGAAAAAAAGAAAAATATAAAAATTTTAAAAGTTGTTACACTTCTTTTGGTTCTAGTTATAGGTTTTAGAGTCTATGAAAATAGAAAAGATAAAGATATTCCTACAATTGTTGTAGGTCACAAAAACTACAATGAGCAAAGAATTTTAGGGGTTATGATGTCACAAATTATTGAAGCTCATACTCAGTATAGAGTGAAAACTGTTGAGCTAGGTACTGGAACTGTTATCTTTGAAGCCATAAAAAGTGGGGATATAGATGTATATCCAGAATACACTGGAGTAGCGTATGCTGCATATCTTGGAAAAAAAGAAAAAGCTGATGCTAGAACTGTTTTCGATGTTATAAAAGAGGAGTATTTAAGAGATCACAATTTGGATATAAGAGAACCTATGGGGTTTGAAAATACATATGCTTTTGCAATGAAGCCAGAGATTGCTCAAAAATACGGTATAAAAAATATAAGTGATTTAAAAAAATATGCTGGGAATATGGTTTTAAGTGGTCCTCATGAATTTATGGAGAGGGAGGATGGTCTTCTAGGAATTCAAAAGGCTTACAATATAAAGTTTAAAGGAATTTTATCTATGGATCAAGGTCTTGTTATAAATTCATTGGTTGCAGATAAAATAGAGGTGGCTTTAGTTTATTCAACAGATGGACTTATAGCAAAACATAAGCTGTTTTTACTAGAGGATGATTTAAAGTTCTTCCCGCCTTACGAAGTTGTTGTAACTATGAGGAAAGGATTTGAAAATATTAAAGAGGATGTCATTCATATTTTGGATTCTTTAGTTGGAGCTTTAAATGAGGATGAGATGCAAGAGTTAAACCTTTTAGCTATCGAAGGTGACGAGCCAATCGAAACTATTATTAAGAGGTTTTTAATTAGTAAAGGAATTATCAAGCCATAAATAAAATTCTATAAAAAAAGCTGAAGATTTTATTTCTTCAGCTTTTTTGCTTATCTATACATTTTTATAAGAAGATAAAGTAACCAATTAATGGTAGTGTTAAAATTAACACTGGCAGATTTAGTTCTTTATATCTTAAAGTTAAAATTTTGATAATAACGTGAGATATTATTCCCATACTCATTCCTGAGGCCATATTATCAGTGAATATTGTAAACATGATTGTTATAACAGCTGGAACGAATTCCGTCATATCTTCCATATCAATAAACTTTATACTTGTCATCATTAAGATTCCAATAAAGATTAGAGCTGGTGCTGTCGCTGCTGATGGAATTATATAAACTATCGGCGTTAAGAAAATAGTAAATATAAAACAGATACCAGTTGAAATTGCAGTTAACCCTGTTCTTCCACCCTCTTCAACTCCCGCTGCAGATTCTAAGAATGTAGTTATTGTCGTTGAACCAAATAAAGCTCCAACAATAGTTGCCACAGAATCTACTAAAAACGGCTTATCTACTTCTGGTAGATTTCCATTTTCATCTAAAAGTCCTGCTTGAGCAGATACTCCAAGAAGAGTTCCAAGTGTACAGAAGAAATCTCCTACGAAAAATGTGAATATAAGTGGTATAAATGCAAATTTTAAAGCTCCCATAATATCAAGTTTAAAAGCAATTGTTGATATTGATGGTGGCATTGAGAAGAAACTCTCTGGTATTTGAGTAATTCCCATTGGAATTCCAAGTAAAGTTGTAATAACAATACCTATAAGAACTCCACCTTTTACTTTATTTAAAACAAGTGCGATTGTTACAAAAAGTCCGATTAAAGATAGTATGGTGTTTGGATTAGAAAGGCTTCCCATAGAGATTGTTCCATTTCCAATAGCCATAATCTGACCATTTTTGAATCCTACCATAGCTATAAAGAATCCTACAGCTACTCCAATAGCAAATTTTAAATTTTTAGGAATCGCTTCTACTATTAGTCCTCTTAATCCAAGAACTGTTAATAGTAAAAATCCTATTCCTGATAGAAATACCATTCCCATAGCTGTTTCCCAAGTTACCATTCCTCCAGCAACTAAAGTATAAGCAAAGAATGCATTTCCACCCATAGCTGGTGCCATGGCAAAAGGTCTATTTGTGTATAGCCCCATAACGATTGAAAAAGCAGCTGATAGTATAGCAGTTACAATAGTAACAGCCTTTACATCCATTCCTGCAGCACTCATAAATAGAGGCTGAACAATTAAGATATATGCCATCGTCATAAATGTTGTAATTCCAGCAGTTAACTCTGTTGAAATTGTTGTGTTGTGCTCGCTAAGTTGAAAATAAGAATCAATAGCTCTTAGCACACCATTATTCTTTTGTTGAATTTTTTCCATTACTCCTCCTAATAATAAGCCATTTACGGCGGCTTGTAGAAACTCCTGCCCTTATTGCAGGATTATATCAGTGATAAAAATACAGAGTATTGTACTATATTTCACAAACAATGTCAATCTTTATTTCTATTAAGCTTTTTTTACTCGTTTTTTCACCATGTATTTTTT
>DIXX01000063.1:34208-36529 GCA_002428805.1 Cetobacterium sp. UBA6069 | reverse complement strand
TTTATCGCATATTGTAACTTTTCGTAAAATATGAGATAATAGAGTATAGATTATAAAATATTAGGAGGTAAAACTTATGTATAATGTGACTAGAGAGATGTTAATCGAAGTTTTAGAGGGATATATAAAATTAGCTAAAGAGCTAGATGGAGAATTAGTTGTCTTAAACAAAATAGATGATGAAGCGGATGAGTTCTTAATCGAAAGAATTAAAGATTTCGATTCTATAAAAACTAAAAAAAATGATCTGTTAGAAATAACAATATATGTTGATGATGAGGATGAGGTATTCGAAGAGTTTGTTATTGGAGATGGCTCTGATTATGAAAAGATACAAAAAAATATTTTCTCAAAGTATCCAAAATATTTCAAAATTAAAAACATAGAGAAAAAGACCGATACAGAAATTTCTAGAAAAGAAAAGCCAACTTTTGGAAATAAAGATCAAAATGCTAATCATTTCCAAAAATTCATGAAAAAAAAGAAATAAAAATAGTTATTTTAAAAAAAAGTGAGATTTTACGGATCTCACTTTTTTAATACTTCTACAAAATTATTTAAATAAAAAATTATTTTTTGTATTTTGTAATTTTATCTTTTTTTAGTTTTCAAAACCTTCTTCCTAGTTCTTAAAAGGTATAAAATAAATCCAGTTTGAAGAAGTGCAAAAAATCCAATTATCATAGAAATCAATTTATAAGAATTTTTTACAGGCTGTTTTTCTACTTCGAGTAAATTTATATTTACCTCTTTTATATTTTTTATGTCTTCTGATAGCTTTTTATCAGAAGGTAGAGTTTTAATTTCTGTATTTTTATCTATAGGACTATTGCTTTGGATATTAGAATTATCTACAGATGCTACTACAGAATTGCCACTTACTTTGATTTCCTCTCTCTCAAGAGTCAAAATTTCATATTTTTCATTAACAGTATTAAAATATGGAATATTAATAGCTGGTGTTTTTTGTATTCCATTTTTTTTAGGAATAAACGCCACTTCAAATATCTTTTCGTTAAAATATTTTCCCTCGCCTATTTTTTCATTATAGCCTTTTATATTTTGAAAAATATTAAAATCATCATTTTGTTCAATCGGTAAAGAATCTAAAAGTGCTAAATTTCCACTACCTTGCAAAGTTAAGGTTAAAGTTACAGCTTCTCCCACTTTTACTTCTTGCCCTTTCCAACTCTGTAAAGAGCTAAGTGTTCCAACAATATCTTTAAAATTTTTAGGTGCATCTCCAGGCAGTGGCTTTATTTCTAATTCAATATCCTCTCCTCCAACATATGAGGTATTTTCATAGAAGAAATCTCTTGTAGGCTCTCCTATTTTAGCACTGCTTGAAGATATTTTCTTATTACCGCTACTATTAGCTTGCAAAATACCTTTGAAAAGAGATAACTGAACCCCTGGTTTTCCATTAAAATCAACTGTATTTTGAATATAACTGTTATTGTTATACTGAGTTAAATCTTTAACTGAAAACTCTTTAAAATCAGGGGATTTAGCGATATTAAATGAACTTACTCTAACACCACTTATAAAATACTCTTCATATGGAATTTTTTCTCCAAAATAAAACTCTCTTTTAGGAATAACACTTTTTAAAACAAACTTATCACTTAAATTTGAGTTGATTGATTCACTTTTTTGGATCTTTATTACAATACTTTTTTCTAATCCTTTTTCTGTTTTTACAGTTAAAGTAAACTCTCCTTCAGACTTCGCTCTAACTCGATATACATCACTTTTAGCTGAAGTTGTTTTTCCATTTATCGAGTTATAACTATTGCTTGAAGCCCTAGATAAAACATCAAAATTCTCTATTCCCTCAATAGTGTATTTCGATTTATCCTCATTTAAGAACGAAACCTCTATATTGAAATCCTCATTTTTAGATGGGGATAGATTTGAGGTGTTTAAAATCAACTCTGAAAAACTTAACTTACAAAGTAGTAACATCATAATATATAAACTAGTTTTCTTCATCCCTGCTCCTTACCATCTATTCTCACTATCTTTATTTTCACTCGTATTTAAAACTTTTTCATTATTTTTAAAAGCTCTCTTTTCATTGCTCTCAAGACGTTGCATAATACTTCTTAACTCATCAGCTTTTTGATCCTCTTCTGATTTTTCCTCTCCTTTTTGCTGATTTTTAGTATCTTGTGAATCTTGTTTATTACTTTCGTTAGATTCTGCTTCGTCATTTTTATCTTGGCCTTGATTCTGTTCTTTGTTTTGATTGCTTTCTCCATTTTGTGAATCTTGTTTATTTTGCTCTTTATTTTGCTCATCATTTTGTTCTTGTTCTTGTT
>DIXX01000063.1:29197-34004 GCA_002428805.1 Cetobacterium sp. UBA6069 | reverse complement strand
GATTGCTCATTTTCAGATTGCTTTAAAGCTAATTCATAATTCTTTTTTATATTAATATCAGTGTTGTTATCTAAGGCAACTTTATACTCTTCAATCGCTTCTTTTAACTTGTTTTCCTCTACTAATTTGTTAGCAGATAAAAATTTCGTATAGCCTATATTTTCAGTTTTTTTTATGCTTTTTTTAAACTCTAAAAAAGAGAGTATACTTAAAAGCACACCCAAAATAAGAAGGAGAATTTTTTTAAACATATACATCATCCCCCTCCTTTTTAGGTAGAAAATAACCTAATAAAATGAATAATAAGCCTAATCCTAAAGGGTATTGGTAATATTTTTCATAAACTTTTATATTTTCCTCTCTATTTGAAGTTTTATCTAACTTTCCAATATCTAGAATCAACCTTTTATAGTTACTATTACTTAAATTATTTAAAGGATAGTAATTTCCACCGCTTTCAGCTGCTAACTCTTTTAAAAAAGCATCATTTAATTTCGAAACAACAATATTTCCAGAATTATCTTTTATAAAACCGTTATCTATTTCAATAACACTTCCATCAGCTGTTCCAACTCCAAAGATAAAGGTTTTTAAATTATTAGTTTTAACAAAATCTAAAACTTCTGGTTCTCTCTCTCCACCATCTGAGAAAATTATAACATTTTTGTCTTTAGCTGATGTTTTTTGAAATGAACTATCTGCAAGTTTTAAAGCTTCTAAAAGTTGAGTTCCACCACCTGAAATCAACTTACTATCAATTGCATCTATATAGTTTAAAGCCATAAAGTAATCATCTGTTAAAGGCATTTGGACATATGCACTATCTGAGAATGGAATTATACCAACTCTATCACCTTTTAAATTTGATAGAATCTCTTTCAACTCTTTTTTACTCAGCTCAAGTCTATTCGGATATGCATCTTTTGCTAGCATAGATTTTGATATATCCATAAGTATATATATATCACTTCCTTTAACTTCAACTTTTTCTTCATCTTTTAATTTTTGCGGAGAAAGGAGTGCTAAAAACACTAAAAACGATCCTAAAATCAGAAAAAATGCTTTTGTCAAAGAATAAACAGTATCCTTTTTCCACCCTATATTTTTTAATATATTCTGTCTTTTTCTTATCCCTAACATTAAAAACACCACAATTAATAAGGGGATAGCTATAAGCTTTAAACTGTCTGTATTTCCAAATTCCATATTTATCCTCCCTACGGTATTCTTATATATTTGAAGTATTGGAAAAATATACCTAGTAATAATAGGATTAAAGCTATTTCTAACAACTCTTCAAAATACTCTTTTATATCATATACGCTTCTGCTATCTATTTTAGTTTTTTCTAAATTATCAATCTCATTAAATATATTTTGGAACTCTTTAGAATCACTTGCTCTAAAGTATTTTCCATTTGTTTCTTTTGCAATTGTTCTAAGTAGATTTTCATCGAGCTCATTGTTTTGAATATATCTAGTTCCAAAGAATCCTGCAACAGGAATCTCTTTTGCTCCAATTCCTATTGTATATACTTTTATACCTAGCTCTTTAGCAACTTTAGCTGCTCCAATAGGGCTCATCTCTCCAGAGTTGTTCTCTCCATCAGTCATAAGTATAACAACCTTAGATTTCGAATCAGAATCCTTTAGTCTATTTAAAGCAACTCCTAATCCCATTCCAATAGCAGTTCTATTATTACTAGTTATATCATCAGTAGTAATTGTAGAAATCATATTCTTTAAAACATTATGATCAAAAGTAAGTGGAATTTTTGTATATGCTTCTCCACCGAAAACTACCAAAGAGATTCTATCATCAGATCTTTTATCTATAAACATATTTAAAATCTCTTTTGATTTTTCTAATCTATTTGGATTGAAATCACGTGCTTCCATAGATTTTGATAAATCTAGAGATATCACAATATCTATTCCATCTTTTTTTATAACCTTACCCTCTGTTTTAACCTGTGGTCTAGCAAGAGCAACTATTATTAAAAGAGTAGATAGATAGATTAAAAGTTTTCCTAAAAGATGTTTTTTACTACCCTTAGAATACTTTTTTATAATCTGAATTCCAGGAACTTTAATACTTCCATTAGCCCTTTTTCTAAAGAAAAGATAGGTAACTATAGGAATCAGGAATAATATGTATGGTAATTTAAAGTTAAACACTATTCTTTCTCTCCTTTCTAACTCTCTCTACTATCTCTACAGCCTTCTTTTTATACTCTGCACATTCATCGTCACTATAGACAATATTTGGATTGAATTTTAAATAGTCCATGTTTTGAATAAAGTCGATATCGTCATCTTTTAAAGATGAAATAGCTTTATAATCTCCACCTAAGAAATTTGTATTATAAACATTGTCTATATACCTTCTTAATTCCAAACTAATTTTTTCAGTCCAATTCTCTTCATTAACTTTAGATATCCCTTTTTTGAAAATTACATAAGGATTTTTCAATCTATCAAATATGTATAAAAGTATCGACAATAAAATTGCTGTAACTCCACTCATAGCTAAAAATATAGCAAGGTAAGGATAGTCTTTCTCATCGTAGTTATTCTCTTGGTTTGCGAGCTCTTTATAAGGCTCAGCTTCTTGATCGCTCAAAGTAGAGGCTATCCGTAGTTTTAATTTTTTATCACCTAAAACTATCTCTTTATCTCCTATTGAATAGCTCGTAAATGTTACTGTATAAATATTATCTTTACCTTTTTCAGAAGAAAATATTTTAAAATCTTTTAAACTCTCTTTAATCTCTTCGTTATTGATATCTCCAGATATTTGTAGTACTATCTTATCTCCTACATAGTACTCTGTCTTTTTCATCTCTTCACTAAAACTTAGAATTGAGAAAGACATGAAGATAAAAACAACCACTCTTTTTATCTTTTTCATCTTACTCTCCCTCGACAGAAAAATCTAGATATCTCCTTTATATAGTCTTCTCCAACATAAAGGTTTATACCATCTTTTAAATTGTTTATATTAAAATCACTCGTTGATTTATAATTTTCTACTACTATCTGCTCACCTGTTTCTGAATCTTCTAAGGTAAATATAGCTCCTTTAGGTAAGGATTCAAACTTTCTATCTCCTATTCTAACAGGTATTATTTCATGCCTTCTCGATAATATTTTTAACTCTTTTTCATAACCATCATCTAAGAAGTCAGATATTAAAAATACAACAGATCTTCGTTTAAACATTTTTCCAAAATATCTAAGGGCATTAGCTATGTCGGTTTTACGTCCTGCTGGATTTAAAATCAAAAGATTCTCTATAATTGAGAGAGCATGTTTTTTTCCTTTTTTTAAAGTTATAATCTTTTCAATTTCATCAGAGAAAAATAGCGACCCTACTCTATCTCCATTTTTATTTGCACTAAATGCTAAGCTTCCAACTAGTTCAGTTATCAACTCTAATTTATCTTTAAATCTATTAGAGGCTGAAACATCAACTAATATAAAAACAGATAACTCCCTCTCCTCTACAAACTCTTTTACATAAGCCCTTCTTTGTTTAGCTGTTACTTTCCAATCTATTTTTTTAACATCATCTCCTGGAGCATATCTTCTTATATCGGCAAACTCCATTCCATTTCCCTTTAGACAAGAGTGATATTGGCCTGCAAAAATATTATCAGATAAAATTGTTGCTTTTATCTCAATATCTTTTATCCTTCTTAATAACTCTTTTTTGCTTTCGTTACTATTATCAAAGTTCATAATCTCTCACTCCCTAGGGTAAAACTACAGTTTTTAAAATATCCTCAATAATATCTTCAACAGTTTTATTCTCAGCTTCAGCTTCATATGTAAGAATAAGTCTATGACGTAAAACATCATATATAACCTTTTTAATATCTTGTGGTAAAACAAAGTTCCGTCCATCTAGAAATGCTGCTGCTTTAGAAGCTGTTACAAGCCCGATACTGGCTCTTGGAGAAGCTCCACAAGCTATGTACTCAGATTCCTCTCTTGTCTTGAATACTATGTCTAGTATGTATTTTTTCAGCTTAGAATCTATACTTACTTTTTTTATCTTATTTTTTATCTCTTCAATATCTTTAGCACTTATTATATTTTTTATCGAAATATCCATAAACTCTGATTCTCCTGTTAAAAGATCTAGAATTTGCATCTCCTCTTCATAGCTAGGATACTCTATTTTTACTTTCATTAAGAATCTATCTTGTTGAGCTTCAGGCAATGGGTATGTACCATCTTGCTCTATAGGATTTTGTGTTGCTAAAACAATAAATGGTGCTTCTAATTTAAAAGTTTCATTAGCTATTGTCACCTGTTTTTCTTGCATCGCTTCTAATAAAGCTGATTGAACCTTTGCAGGAGCTCTATTTATCTCATCTGCTAAGACGATATTAGCAAATATAGGTCCTTTTTTTACATGAAACTCACCTGTTTTTTCATTGTATATCTCTGTTCCCACTATATCACTTGGCAATAGATCTGGAGTAAACTGTATTCTTGAAAAACTTAAACCTAAAGTTTCAGCGATAGTATTTACTGTCAATGATTTTGCCAATCCAGGAAGTCCCTCTAAAAGGATATGGTTTCCTGTTAAAATTCCTATCAGTATTTTATGGATCATATCCTGTTGTCCAATAACTTTTTTAGAAATTTCCTGTTTTAAAGTATTAATTCTTTCCATTTTTCCTCCTAAATTTTGTAAATTTTAATAACATCTGATGATAATACTATTATAATTAAAAAATTTAAAATCACCAAGTGTTTTGACGAAAAAAAAAGAGTAAAAGTTTTAACTTTTACTCTCA
>DIXX01000063.1:21285-28962 GCA_002428805.1 Cetobacterium sp. UBA6069 | reverse complement strand
GAGAATAGATATCCTTGAATATAATCCGATTTCATATACTTTAAAAGTTCTAAATCCTCTTTTGTCTCAACTCCCTCTGCTACAACCCTTAAATTTAGTGCGTGAGCTGTATCAATACAAAGTTTTACTAAAGTTTTATATTCATCGCTATCCTTCATTCCCCATACAAAACTCTTATCTATTTTTATATTCGATAGAGGAAGTTTTACTAAATAATTAAACGCTGAATACCCTGTTCCAAAGTCATCTAGGGATATTTTTACACCTATATCTTTTAAGTTTTTAATTTTTAGTATATTTTCATCTATATTTTGAAGTAAAACTGTTTCTGTTATCTCAATTCCTACATATTTAGGGTTTACTCCAACTTCATCTATTATCTTTTTTATATTTCTAACAAAGTTATGCTTCATGATTTGAACCGCAGATATATTTACAGATACAACAATCTTTTTTTCTCTATTTTCATTTATTGTTCTTGCAAAATCAAATGCACTTCTAACTATAAAGTTACCTATCTCATCAATCAGAGTAGACTTTTCCATTATATTGATAATTTCAATTATAGGTACTCTTCTATATTTATCATTATTCCATCTCAATAACGCTTCTAAACCAACTAAGTTTTTATTACAGCAATATTGCGGTTGATAATATAGTTCTAATTCATCTTTCTCCAAAGCATTTCTTAAATCCTGTTCAATCTCTTCATTTAAACATCTTTTCTTATCTAAATCTTTATTATAGAATACGTATTGATTTTTACCTTGATCTTTAGCTTTATAAAGAGCTAAGTCACCTTTAGTTAAAAAGTTATCAATACTTTCTTCTCCAGTATTTCCTGTAACAATACCTATACTAGCTGAAAGAGTTGTGAACTTAATCTTTTTACCTGTCAATAAGTTTAATATTTTATCTGCAGTTTCAGTAGCTGTCTCTTTGTTCATTTTACCTTCCCAGGCTATAACAAATTCATCTCCACCAATTCTAGAAACAAAACCATCTCTACATATCTTTTGTAAATCCTCTGCAAACTCTATAAGAACTTCATCACCATGTTGATGCCCGAAGTTATCATTTAAATGTTTAAAGTTATCTAAATCCATAAACATTATAGTTGCATCAGCATCATTTTCTACTAACTCATTTTCTATAAAGTTATATAACCCTCTTCTATTAGCCAAGCCAGTTAATGAATCTGTATATGCCATCTTCTTAATTCTAGCTTCTTGATTTTTCATATCAGTTACATCTCTCATAGTACAAACAATTCCTATGACTTCCCCAGAAATATCTATAATTGGTGATTTGAAAACTTCTACAATCTTTTCCCCTGATTTAGTATTTAAAGTTCTCACCAAGCTGATATTACTCTTATTGAAGATAACATCTTTATCCTCTATTGCGATACTCTCTTTATGCTCTTCTCCTAAAATATCTTCCTCTTTTAGATTCAAATAAAAAGTTTTATTTATCTCTGTAAGTTTATAGAAAGTAGAGTTACTTTGAATTATATCTCCTTGTCTATTTTTAGTAAAAACAGCAAAAGGCATATTTTCTAATAGTATATCAAATTTAACATCTTTATTTTTTAAATCTGTTATATCTTTTGCAATTCCCATCGTTCCTAAAATATTATCATTTGTATCAACAACAGGAATCTTGTAAATATTGAATTGTCTATATCCTTTTTTTCCAGGAATAATCTCATCAAATATTAACTGTTTTCTCTCTGTCATTACTTTTAAATCGTACTCTCTACAATTTTCCCCAATCATACCATTCCAAACGAATTGATCATCTTTTCCCCTAATCGTATCAAAATCTTTTCCACAATGCTCTTTGAATTCATTATTAACAATCATATATTGACTACTTTTGTTTTTAAACCAAGCCATATATGGAATATTGTCCATTAAAGTATAAAACTTTAATCTATTTTCTTCTGCTTCATCTTTTATGAAAATAGTTTCTTTTAATTTGTCTAATACAACCCTAATCTCTTTTAGTGAATAAGGTTTTAAAAGGAAATTAGTAGCTCCTCTTTTTATATAATCCGATGGCCTTTCCTCTCTTACTATATTTACTGCTACAATTATTCTGTCTAATTTTTCTTTAAAACATTCAAACACATAGTCATTGTAACTATCAAATATAATAAAATCATAGTTCTTCAGGTTATTTTTTGAATAATCTACTATATTCAAAAACTCGAATTCATAATCTTGTAATAAATATAATCCTAGTTCTTCTAGCGACTGTTTTGAACTTTCGCTATCATGTAAAATTAGCACCTTTGATCTTCTCATTTAACTTCCCTTTACTCCTAATCTGTTCATATTCTAACACATGTTTTATAACATTCTAACACATATTTCATTTTTTTCAAATATTAATATTGAATTTATGACTTTTTAATACTATAATATTTTCAAATAACACTTTAACAGGGGGAGAAAATGTATAAATTAATAATTTCAGATTTAGACGGAACACTGGTTAATAGTAATAAAGAGATATCGGATTACACCAAGAAAGTAATTGATTTGTTAAAGGAAAAAGGCATTCATTTTGTAATTGCTACAGGTAGAAGTCTTAGTGGTGCTCAACATATTCATGATATTTTAAATCTTAACACTGAAATAATTTGCAATAATGGTTCTACTATATACAATAAAGATGGAGAATTAATTTTTCAAAGAATAATTGACTCTAAAATTGCTACAGAAATTTTCGAAACATCTTTAATTCAAGATTGTATATTTTTTGCGACATACGGTACACAAGTCTATATAGGAGAGGGAACCTTAGATTTAGCAAATGCATTTTTACATAACCCTATTCAAAACCATATTGAAGTAAATAAAGAAAATATAAATTCGTTTATTTTTGAAAAAGTAGTTTTAATGAGTAAAGATAATGATAAGTTAAAAAAACTTACAGCTTATTTCAACACTTTCGAAGAGATCAATTCATTTATATCTCAAGAGGATTATCTAGATGTAGTTCACTTTGAGACTTCAAAAGGAAAGGCTTTAAAAATAATAGCAGATTCTAAAAATATAGAGCTAAAGCATACAATAGCTTTTGGAGATGCATTTAATGACTATGAGATGTTAAAGTTTGCAGGGAAAGGCCTAGTTATGAGAAACGGTTTTGAGGATTTGAAAAAAGAGTTTGAAACATTAGATTTTAGTAATGATGAAAATGGGGTAGCTAAATATCTAGCTGAAGTCTTCAATTTGAGTATATAAAAATGTTTATTAAAAATGACGCCAAGTTTTAGCTCGGCGTCATTTTTAGATACCCATATACTTTTTTAAAGTCAATGGAGTAATTGATTTAATTTTAGAAATCTCTTCAATTTGATCATCTAATATAACTCTTGGCGAAATATACTCACTTTTTGAATTCCCTATATATATTCCACAAACTGTTGCTGCAGGTTCCATTGAGAAGTTTTCCGTCAGTTTTACTCCGATATCCTCTGCTTTTAAAAGTTCAAAAACCTCTTTTTTTAATGAGTGATCAGGTAGAGAGGGATACCCTATTGCTGGTCTTATTTTTACATACCAGTTATTTTCAGAAACGTAATTCTGTAGGTATTCAGCAGATGCTTCTACCAATGTGTTAGCTAGAAGTTGTTCGAATATATCTTTTTCATTATCAGCTTTAACACTCGCAAAAAATAGACCTAAATAATCTTCATCCTCTAAATAATCTGCTAGAGATTCATTTGTAACCCCTTGATTTCTAACCAAAGGAATTTTATATCCATCAATATCTAAACAATCTTTAGCTTTTCTAATTTTATAGATTCTATAAATAGCTTTTACCGAAATACCTTTTTCTGACCAATCTTTTAAAATTTTAGTAGCTTCAGCTAATATATTTTTCTCCTCTGAACTTCCCTTAACTTTTAAAACTGATAAAAATATACTCCAATTAATCTTTGATATAACCTTTTCAATAGGAATATCTAAAATAAACCTTTCGAATGTTTTAGGAGATACTGGCGTATAGTTTTTTGAAACTGCTTCTAATCTAGCTAAATCTATATTTTTATTCACCTGCTTACTTTTTGTTTCGTAATAAAGATTTTTTAACTTTTCATATTCAAGCTTTATCCCTTTTTTAAATAGCTCTGATTTTTCTCCAAATAAAGAGTCTAATAAAACAACCGTCGAAGAAGCATCCAATACATGAAAAACACAATTTTCATATATTGGTTCTAATTTCAAAGCTGTATGTAACTTAGAGGTTGCAGCCCCACTAACAATTATAGGAAGTGTCTGTTTTTTTTCATTAAATAACTTTAATACATTCTCCATTTCACGTAAAGATGGAGTGATTAATCCACTTAATGTAACCGCATCAACACCATTTTCTATAGCGGAATCATATATATTTTCTTTTTCAACCATAACCCCTAAATCAATAACTTCATAACCATTACATTCTAAAACAGTTTTAGTTATATTTTTTCCAATATCATGAACATCCCCTTTTACTGTACACATCAATATCTTTCCTTTTTTGTTTTTATAGGCTTTTTTATCTGATATCTGTGGCATTAAATATTTTACAGCATTTTCCATCACAACCGCTGATTTTATAATCTGTGGAAGATAAAACTCTCCTTTTTCAAATCTATCCCCCACCTCTTGAAGAGCGTCCATCAATATATTTTGAATAATATCTAATGGGCTATACGTTTTTAAAGCATTATCTATATCACTCTCTAAATTTATAAGCTTACCCTCTAATATTTTAGATTTTAATCTTTCTTCAACACTTTTTTCCATCTTCTTACTCGATGAATCCTCTATATTTGGCTCTTCTGTTTTCACAATTTTAAATGTATCTAGAATTTCTTCAACGACATCTTCACCATCTATTAATCTATCCACTAAAGAAATCAATTCCTCAGAAAACTCTAGCTCTTTTTCATTTGGATTTACAATCCCCATATTCAAACCTTTTTCAACTGCTTTTTTTAAAAATCTATCATGAATAAGTTTTCTTAATCTATTATTTCCTCTAAAAGCAAAAGATATATTACTTATTCCTCCACTAATTTTAACCCCCTCTAAATTTTTAGATATCCATTCTGTAGCTCGAATAAAATCTACAGCGTGATATCTGTCCTCCTCTCTTCCAGTACCTATAGTCAAGATATTTGGATCAAAAACAATATTCTCTTTTTTCCATCCATTTTTTATTAGGAGATTATACGCTCTTTTGCAAATCTCTATTTTTCTATTGTACTCTACTCCTTGGCCATCTTCATCAAAAGCCATAACAACAACCGCAGCTCCATAACTCTTAATAACTTTAGCCTTTCTTAGAAACTCCCTCTCTCCCTCCTTCAAGCTGATCGAGTTTACAATAGCCTTTCCAGGAATATTTTTCAACGCAACCTCTATCACATCAAAGTTTGAAGAATCTACCATTATAGGTATCTGTGAAACAGCTACATCATTACTTAAAGTTTTCAAAAATGTTTCCATCTCAATTTTAGAATCTAAAAGAGCATCATCTAAATTTATATCGATTATACTAGCTCCATTTTCAATCTGTTCTCGAGCAATCTCTACAGCCTCTTCATACCTTTTTTCTTCTATCAATCTCTTAAATTTTCTAGATCCTGCAACATTGTTTCTCTCTCCAACCAAATAAAAATCTAAGTTATCTTTTAATGGGCTATTCCCAGATAAAAAAAAACCTTTGTTCGCGTCTTTTTGAACCTCTCTTGGAGCTTTTCCTTCAGAATATTTACTTATCAGTTCAATATGTTTTGGAGTTGTTCCACAACACCCTCCAATAATATTTATTTTTTTATTATCAATCAAATCTTTTAAATATTCTAACATCATCTCTGGCTTTTCTAGATATTCACCATTTTCATCTGGAAATCCAGCGTTAGGGTATACGGATAACATCTTATCTGTATATTCACTTAACGATTCAATTAAAGGTATCAAATCTTTTGCACCAAAAGAGCAATTCAGTCCAAAAGAAACAATACTGTCTCTATCTAAAGATGTTATAAGAGACTTTATATCTTGCCCCGATAATATTTTCCCATTTCTATCAACCGTGGCTGAAATCATTATGGGAATTTTTCTTCCAACTTTCTCTGAAATCTCTTCACAAGCCATAACTGCTGCTTTTGCATTTAAACCATCAAAAATTGTTTCTATTAAAAACAGATCAGCTCCGCCATCATATAAACCCTGTGCTTGAATGCAATAACTTTCATATAACTCATTAAAGCTAATCTCTCTATCTAAAATACTACTTTTAGTTGGGATAGATGCACTTTTATTTGTTGGCCCTATAGAGCCTGCAATTAAAACTTTTCTTTTTGAATTTATAACAGCCTCTTTAGCTAATCTAGCTCCCTCAAATGATAAGCTGTAGGATTTGTTTTCAATACCATAATCTTTTAAAGAAACGCTATTTGAATTGAATGTATTTGTTTCAATGATATCAGCACCTGCTTCGATATATCTTCTATGTACATCTAAAACTATATCTTTTCTAGTTATATTTAATATATCATGACACCCTTTATACCCTTTCCCTTCAAAAATATAGTCCTTCTCCTCTAGATTATAACTTTGAATTGCTGTTCCAGTAGCACCATCTAACACATATATTTTATTTTGAACGAACATATTCCCCCCTTTTCTAATTCCAAGCATTTGAATTTTTAACTTTATATAAGTCAGCTATAATTGCATTCGCTGTTGGTAATGCTCCAGCACCCTTACCATAGAAGAATATCTCTCCTAGATGCTCTCCATAGCTTTCAATTCCATTATACACATCTTTCACTCCATACAATTGATCTTCTTCACCCACTAAGGATGGTTTTACATATATTTTTATTCCATCCTTACTCTTTACTGCTTCACCTATAAGCTTAAATCTTTTTCCTAAAACTTTAGCGGCTTCAACTTGTTCTTTTGTTATTTTATCAATTCCTTCTATTTTAATATTTTCAAAATCGATAAGTTCACCCCATACTAAATATGATAATAAACTAATCTTATGAGCAGTGTCAATACCTTTTACATCAAATGTTGGATCTAGTTCTGCATATCCATTACTCTGAGCCACACTAAGAGCTTTTTCATAGCTATATCCCTCTTCCATCTTACTCAAAATATAGTTAGATGTTCCATTTAAAATCCCTCTTATTTTTTTTATCCCTCCAGAAAATGTTCCCTCATAAATTGATGATACGGCTGGGGTTCCACCTGCAACAGCTCCTTCAAAAAAAATTTTCACACCATTTTCTTTTGCTAATTTAAAAATCTCTTTTCCTTTTGTTGCTAAAAGATATTTATTTGCAGTTATTAAGTTTTTTCCACTCTTCAAAGTTTCTTTAGCTATATGAAACGCTGTTGAATTTCCTCCGATTAACTCAATTATAGTTTCTACACTCTCATCTTTTAAAATATCCTCATAATTTTTAGTGAATCTATAATTTTGTTCTCTATTTACACTTTCCTTCAAATCACAAATCCAAGATATCTCTATTTTTTCTCCAACTCTTTTTTCTATATTTTTTCTCTCTTTATCTAAAAGCTCTAGTACTCCTCCACCAACAGTTCCAACACCTATAATTCCTATTTTCATCTTACTCCTCCTATAAACTCTATCCAATTT
>DIXX01000063.1:19903-20955 GCA_002428805.1 Cetobacterium sp. UBA6069 | reverse complement strand
CTGTGTCCTGAAATAAATATACTTTTATAGTCCCTTGTTGAACACATATATACTCCAGCTTCCTCTGATTCTCCAATTACGGTCAAACCAGCTTTTTGAATACTCTCTTTTTTATTGTATGTATTTCTTGAATGAGGAGCATAAAAGCTATTTTTTATAAATGGATTTTTTTCTTTTACTTCATGCTCGTATACACCAAACAACTTTTCCTCTAACTTATATTTCTCTATTCCAAACTTTGAGTATAAAGCTCCTTGAGCAGCCCAACAGATATAGATTGTTGGAAGTTCATTTTCTTTAAAAAACTGATCTATCTCTTTCCAAAAATCTACCTCTTCATATCGATACAACTCTATGGGAGCACCCGTTACAATAAAGCCATCATATTTATCCTCATCTATTTTATTCAGTGGTATATATTTTTCTTTTAAATAATCTAAAGATATATTTTTATACGTGTGAGTTATAGGGTATATATATTTCAACTCAATATCTTTATCTATATTCTCAAAAATTGTTGAAAATTGATATTCCACCTCTTGTTTTATCGGCATTAGATTTATAATCCCTATTTTTATTTAACTCACCTCCCCTAAACAATCTTTAACTTTCTCTATTCTTCTCATAATCTCTTTAGTGACATCAGTTTTATTCATCGTATAAATATGAATCCCAGAGACTCCTGAAGATAAAAGGTCAATTATCTGCTCAACAGCATAAGCTATCCCAGCTTCCTTTAATGCTTCTGGATTATTGGCATATCTTTCTAGTATCTTTTGAAACTTTAAGGGAACCGTTGAACCACACAGCTCTGTTATTCTTTTTATCTGATTTGCATTCGTCACTGGAATAATCCCTGCAACTAAAGGAATATCAATTCCTAGCTTTTCACATTTCTCCTTGAAGTTATAGAAATAGTTGTTATCAAAGAAAATCTGTGATATCAAAAAATCTGTTCCCTCTTTAACTTTCTCTCTCAAATAAAACAGATCTAAAAGATCATTTGTTTCCTGGTGTCCTTCAGGATAGAAAGCTGCTCCAACACATAGTTC
>DIXX01000063.1:11068-19614 GCA_002428805.1 Cetobacterium sp. UBA6069 | reverse complement strand
ATTCTCTATGTTCTCTCTTTTTAGTTCCTCTAAGATATTGTCTATCTCCTTTTCTCTAGCTCCTATACATGTTAAATGAGCTAAAACCTCTATGTCATAGGTATTTTTTATTCTAGACGCAATCTCTACAGTTCTTCCTCTAGTTGTTCCACCTGCACCATATGTCACACTTATAAAATCTGGTTTTAATTTTACAAGTTCATCAATCGTTTCAAATACACTTTCAATAGGATATTTTTCATTTGGTGGAAATATTTCAAATGATATAACCGGTTTTTTCTTTTTATATAAATTTTTAATTTTCATAACCCCTCCTATTTACTTGAAAAGATAGCTTTTTCTAAATCCAAAATCAGATCGTCTATATTTTCTAAACCAACTGATATTCTTATTGTTTCAGGTTTTATACCTGAGTTTTTTAATTCAGCATCACTCAGTTGTCCATGTGTTGTTGAAGCTGGATGTATTATTAAAGATTTCGCATCTGCGACATTAGCTAGATGAGAAAATAGTTCTAAAGAATCTATAAATCTTTTACCACGTTCTCTGCCCCCTTTAAGGCCAAAAGTAAAGATAGATGTTGCTCCATTTTTAAGATATTTTTTCATTAATTTTTTATCGGTATTTTCTTGGAATTCTGGATAACTCACCCATTCAACTTCATCATTTTCATATAAAAACTTAGCTATCTCTTTTGCATTTTTTACATGTCTTTCCATTCTTAAAGATAGAGTTTCTATACCTTGAAGAATCAAAAATGCATTGAACGGAGATAACGCTGCTCCTGTGTCTCTCAAAGTTTTTACTCTTGCTTTTGTTATGAATGCATTTTCATTCAAGTCCGAATATTTTAATCCATGATACCCATTATCCGGAGTATTGAAGGTTTCAAACTTTTCATCTTTCCAATTGAATTTTCCACCATCAACAATCACTCCCGCTATTGAAGTTCCATGACCACCCAAAAATTTTGTAGCTGAATATACAACTATATCCGCTCCAAATTCAAATGGTTTTATTAAATATGGAGTTGCAAATGTATTATCTACAACAACTGGAATATTATGCTTATGAGCAATCTCAGATATACCCTCAATATCTACAACATCTCCACTTGGATTTCCTAAACTCTCTATAAATATTATCTTTGTTTTAGAAGTTATTAAAGCTTTTAAATCCTCTAAATTTTTTGGATTAAAAAACTTCGATTCAATTCCATAATCTTTTATTGTATTTGCTAAAAGGTTATATGTACCACCGTATATATTACTTGCAGAAAGTATCTCATCTCCAGATTTTGCTATAGTCAAAAATGCATAAGCAACTGCTGCTGCACCAGAAGCTACAGCTAAAGCTCCAACACCTCCCTCTAAAAGAGCTACTCTTTCCTCTAATACTGCTGTTGTTGGATTTCCTAATCTTGTATATATATTCCCCGGTTCTTCTAAAGAGAATAATCTTGCTGCATGATCACTATCTTTAAATACATATGACGATGTTTGATAAATTGGAACTGCTCTTGAACCTGTTTCTGAATCTGGATATTGTCCTCCGTGAAGCTGAATTGTTTCAAATTTATAAGCCATAATCTATCCTCCCTTTTTAAAACAAAATTTTTAAAATAAAAAAAGCTTGAGAGATAAATCTCCCAAGCTGTGTTTTAAAAGCTATTTCTTCGGGAGATCTCATTTAAGAAAATCAAAATGAGCTCGTCCCAAAATTAAAAAATTAATTTTTGGTACAAACTCCCAAAGGCATCATATTCATCATTGTAGTTTTTATTGTCTTATTAAACATACGAACCACTCCTATAAAATATTTTGTTATACTATAACATACCAAAAAATATTTTTCAATTATTTTTTTATAAAAATTTTATTTTATTTTCAAAATGGGTTTTTAGAAGAAGTTATATCCAAGAGTAAAACTTACTTGCTCTAAGTTATCGTTTCCTCTTCTATCTCCATCTATCTCTGTTACAGAGTATAAAACTTCAGCTTGTAAAGAGAATAAATCCATTCCTACTCCAGCTCCATAGAAATATTTTCCATCTGGTTTAGAGTTTGATACGCTATCTCTTGTGTATAAAACTTTTCCTAACTTTCCTACTAAGTATGGTTTTACACCTATAGGGAATAAATTCATCTTTATTAATCCGTATGCTGGAACTGTTTCAATCTCTGTTCCACTTGTTTTCCCATTATAAGCTATTCCCACTCCAATATCTGCTAAAAGTAATGTTTGAGTTACTTCTAAACTCATAGTAGGTGCATAACTTTCAAAGCTTTTATCCTCTTTGTTGTAAGAGCTCGCATCTGTTATAGCTCCTAATCTTAGATGTGCATCCATTGAAAATGCTGCTGTACTCATCATTAAAAATGCAGCGATTAATCCTTTTTTCATTCTAGTCTCCTTTAAAATTTTCTGTAGTAGATATATTGTATAATATTTTTAAGCGAACCTCTAGATTTATTTTTTTATTCTATTTAAAAGGAGTAAAACAACTTTTTGAAGCGTAGAAATCTTTATGTTACTTCCTTCAAAAATCGGTTTGTAATGAGTAAAAGTATCAAAAGAGTATTTGCCATGATATTTTCCGATTCCACTTTCTCCAACTCCACCAAACGGAATTTTTTTATCTACAATTTGTAAAATAGTGGCATTTATACAAACTCCTCCTGCTTTTATATCTCTTGTTGAAAGATTTCCTTTCTCACTTCTAAATATATATAATGCAAGGGGAGATGGCTTTTGTCTTAAATCCCAATACACTTTATCTAAACTTTCGTACTCTATCAGAGGCAGGATTGGTCCAAAAATCTCCTCTTTTGAGATTAAATCATCCTCTTTGGGATTCAAAACTATTGTAAAAGGAAACTTCCCTTTCTCTTTTACAGAGTCATTTATCTCCCCATTTTGGTATATTATCTCGACATCTTTTAAATAACTTTCCAATCTTTCAAAATGTTTGTTATTTATAATTTTTCCACCAATATCCCCATTTTTTCTAATATACTCTCTTGTAAGTTCTACAAACTTTTGAGCACTTCCTTTTGGTATATATACATGGTCTGGTGCGACACAAGTTTGTCCTCTATTAAAAAATTTACCCCATATAATTTTATCGACACTGTCAGGAATAATTTTTTCATCCTCTATAATTACTGGAGATTTACCGCCTAACTCTAATGTCACCGGAGTTAATGTTTCTGCGGCTTTTAAATATACCTCTTTTCCAACTTTACCGTTTCCTGTAAAAAATATATAATCAAATTTTTCATCTAATAATTTTTTTGCAACTTCAGCATCTCCTAACTCTACAGTAACTCCATCAATTCCACTTTCGTCGATTATTTTTTTTATAACTTCACTAGAATTTACCGAATTTTCAGAAGGTTTTAAAACTACCTCATTGCCTGCAGCTATAGCTCCAATCAATGGTAAAAATGTTAAATTGAATGGATAGTTCCACGGTGAAAATATCAAGACTTTTCCATATGGTTCTGGTACTAATATTGTTCCACTTCCTACAAAATTAAAAAAACTTTTAACTTTTTCGGGTTCACTCCATTTTTCTAAATTTTTTATAAATAATTCAAATTCAGAAACAACAGGATAGTATTCAGATAACCTGCTCTCTTCAAAACTTTTTCCTAAATCTTTATATAAAGCATCTATTATGCAATCTTTATTCTTTTGGAACGATCTTTTTAACTTTTCTAATTTTTCAGTATTTGTCATCGTAGTTTCTCCTTTCAAAAAATTATTTTCATTATTTTTAATACCAATCGTTTTTATTTTTCCTTTATTTTAATTTTTAATTTTTTTTTAGTTGATGAAATACAGATTTTCGCCTATAATAGGTTTATTTTAAATAAACGAGGAGGCTTTATGAAGTTTAATGATTTTAAGTATAACAGACCTAACTATGACGAAGTTAAAATCAACTTGACAGAGTTAATGTCTGATTTAAAAGATTCTACAAATCTAAAAATACAAATTGAAATTATAAATAAAATAAATTCAATTAGAAATACAATATCATCTATGTCTAGTATAGCTAATATAAGACATACAATAAATACAGAAGATAAGTTTTATGATGATGAGAATGAATATTGGGATGAAGTATCACCTTTATATCAAGAGTTAGATTCACAATTCTATGAAGTTATGGTAAATCTTTCTAACAAAAACGAGTTAGTAATTGAATATGGAGAACAATTTTTTAAACTTATGGAAAATAGCTTAAAAACATTTTCTCCAGATATAATTGAAGATTTACAAGAAGAGAATAAAGAAACATCGAAATACGTAAAACTTTTAGCCTCAGCTAAAATCCTGTTTGATGGTAAAGAGAGAAATCTTTCTGGAATGACTCCATACCTTCTTTCAAAAGATAGAGTTATTAGAAAAGCTGCTCAAGAAGCTAAATCTACATTCTTTATAAACAATGAAAAAAAATTCGATGAAATTTTTGATAAACTTGTGAAAATAAGAGTTGGAATTGCTAAAAAATTAGGATTCGAAAACTTTGTGGAATTAGGGTATCTTAGAATGAATAGAGTTGACTATGATGCTAAAATGGTCGATGTTTTTAGAAAACAAGTTGTAGAAAGTATAGTTCCTTTAGCGTCTTCACTTTACGAAAAGCAAAGAGTTAGATTAGGGCTAGATAACCTTAAATACTACGATGAGAAATTCGAGTTCAACGATGGAAATCCTACTCCAAAAGGAGATGCAGCTTGGATTATCGAAGAGGGGAAAAAAATGTATCATGAAATGTCAGCTGAAACTGGTGAATTTATTGATTTCATGATCAAAAATGATCTTATGGATTTAACTACTAAAAAGGGAAAAGCTGGTGGAGGATACTGTACATTTATTCCTAATTATAAATCACCTTTTATCTTCTCTAACTTCAATGGAACAAGTGGCGATATTGATGTATTGACTCATGAAGCAGGACACGCATTCCAAGTTTATAAATCGAGCTGGATAGAGGTTCCTGAACTTCTTTGGGCTACATATGAAAGTTCAGAAATTCACTCTATGAGTATGGAGTTCTTTACTTGGAATTGGATGGAAAACTTCTTTAAAGAGGACACTATGAAATATAAGTTGTCTCATTTAGGAGGAGCTATCAAGTTTATTCCTTACGGAGTTCTTGTAGATCACTTCCAACATAAAATATATGAAAATCCAGAACTTACACCTCTAGAAAGAAAAAAAGTTTGGAGAGATTTAGAGAAAATATATAAACCTCATTCAGACTATTCTGAAAATCCTTTTTTAGAAAGAGGTGGATGGTGGCTTCAACAAGCACATATTTTTGAAGTTCCATTTTACTATATAGACTATACTCTTGCTCAAATTTGTGCATTACAATTCTGGAAGAAAATGAATGAAAACTATGCTGAAGCTTGGGATAACTACCTAAATCTTTGTCATGAAGGTGGAACAAAGTCATTCTTAAAGCTTTTAGAAGTTGCTAAATTAAAATCTCCTTTTAAAGAGGGATGTGTTGAAGACACTATAGCTTCTGTAAAAGATTATTTAGAAAAAGTTTCTATCTAGTGATTATAGGTCAATTAGAAAACGACAGTTTATATCTGTCGTTTTTTTTATTTCCTTTAATTTATTTTTTAAAGGATTTTTTTATTATTAGTAGAATATCTTTTTAATGAAACACTAATTTTAAAGGGAGGATTAATTTTATGATAAAAGTACTTTTTTTCATTTTTCTTATTAACTTCTCTGTATTTGCAAAAGTTCTTCATGTCGGTGTAATTTTAGAGCACCACTCTGAATCATCTAAAGCTACTTTAGATATTTTGAAAGAGGAATTAAGCAAAAATTTTGCAGGGACAGAATTTCAACCACAAATTTCAGAAATTTTTTATCTGACTGATCACAACATTCAAGATGGAGTTAACAAACTTAATAGCAATTCTAAGGTTGATGGTATTTTTATTTTAACTTGTTCTCCATTAGAAAATATTAAAAATTTAAAATCAGACAAATTTTATTCTGTACCACTTGGATTTGGAAGTAAATCTAAAAATATCTCTAAAAATATAAATTATGTTTATAGTAATCTAAGTCTTAATGAACTTTTATTACCTTTTAAAGATCTTTCAGGAGTAAATGAAGTTGATGTTTTAATATCTAATATGGATGAGCATAATTTAAAAAATTTAGAAAAAACTACAAACATACCTGGAATAAAAGTTAATGTTATGAGATCATCAAAAGAAAATCTTTTTAAAGCTTCTGATAGAGGGGTTCCATCTTTTCTTATAGATTTCAATGAGGAACTTGATCCTTATGCATATTCTGGTCTTACTCTTGATAAAGAGTTAAGAAAAAGATTGAGAGCCGCTTCACTAAATTATATGTTTTTTAAAACTAAAAAAGATATGGGGCAAATTGTAGAGGTAAATGAACCTAGAAAAGATATCTATTTAAACTCTCCTGTTGCAAGTAAAATAGGTTTATATCCAAATCTAATATTTCTACAAGAGATTTCACACCTGAATGAATCTAAGCTTCAATCTCCTAAACTTTCACTAAAGGCTGCTGTCGATAGAGCTTTAAATGAAAATTTAGATCTATTGAGAATCAAACAAAATGTATTTACAAACTATTACAGCTCAAAAGTTGCTAACTCTAAAAGATTACCTCAGCTAACTGCTAATGTAAACTATAACGCATTAGACGATACCTCTCCTAATGTTGTTGCAGGAGGAGCTACAAACAGTGTTACATCTTATTTACAGCTGTCACAGGTTATCTTCAGTGATCAAATTAACGCAAGTGTATTCATCGAAAAACTAGCTTTAGACTCTAGTAGAAAAGCTTATGAGCAAGAAAAGTTAAATACTATATATTATGTAGCATCTACTTATGTTTATATTCTTCAATTAGATGCACAACTAAAAATTCAAATGAGTAACTACAGTCTTTTAAGAGAGACTTTAGATGTAGCTAAAATAAACTACAACGTTGGTGCTGGTGGATTACAAGATGTTTATAGATTAGAGTCTGATGTAGCAAATGCTTTATCAAATATCTCTAATGTAAAAGGAGAACTACGTTCTCAAGAGATATACTTAAACTCTCTATTAAACAATCCTCAAGATAAAAGATATTCATATGAAAGTATTGATGATATCCAACAATACTTCCTTTTAAGTGAGAATCTTGGTAAGAACTTTGCATTTGGTTCTGAAAAATCAAAAAAAATAGAAAACTTCTTGGTGAAGGAGACTCTTCTAGGCTCTAACGCTTTACAACAATTAGATAACAACATAAAAGGAAAAGAGAGGGAGTATCTTGCTAATAGTCGTGAAAGATATCTACCTACTGTTAAAGCTTTTGGTAACTATAATAAAAATAACCTTGTCACTCCTTGGGGAAAAAACTCTAATCGAAATTTCCCAGATGAATATTGGGAAGCTGGAGTTGGTGTTTCACTTCCTATCGTTAGTGGTGGTGAAATTCACTATAATGCTCAAAAGATTAAAAGTGAATTAAAATCACTTGAGTATAATAAACTTTCTCTTACTAACAATCTGACAAAAGAGGTTCTACAAATTTATACTGAACTTTTAACAAACTATGTTCAAAGCTACACTACTGGAATTTCCTCTGATGTTGCTAAAAAAAATCTAAATATTGTTAAAAATCTTTACGCTGAAGGAAGCATTAATATAACAGATTTCTTATCTGCACAAAACAATGCTCTGAGCCAAGAGTTAAACCATGTTATTGAAAACTTTAACTTGATTAACTCTACTTTAAAGCTTGAAAATCTTTATGGAAAATCTTCAATTACACTTACAGCAAAAGAAAAAGAGCAGCTGCTTTTAAAGCTTCAAAACGAGATTGAAAATTAGGAGGATTGTTATGAAAAAGAAAATTTTAATTGGAGTAAATTTACTTCTTCTTTTAAGTTGTGGAAAAGAAAAAAAAGAAGAAGCTGTTTTAGATATAAAACCAGTTGTTTTTGAAGTGGTAGAACCTAAAGAAAATAGTGTTATAAGAACATACTCTGGAACAATAAGTTCAGAGGCCTTATCAAATCTAAGTTTTAGAGTTTCTGGAACAATAGATAAAAGAATCGCTCAACTTGGTGATAGTGTTCAGAAAGGTCAAATTTTAGCTACAATTGATCCAGCTGAGTATAACTTAAATTATGAAAAATCATTGTCTGATTTAGCCAAAGGAAATGCTGTTTTTGCTGAAGCTGAAGCTAACTTTAAAAGATCTGAAGCTCTTTATTTAGAAAATAGTATTTCTAAAGCAGCTTATGACAGTGCTATTGCTCAATATAAATCAGCTCTTTCTAGTGTTAAAGCTTTAAAAGATGCCTCTGATCTTTCAAAATTAAAAGTTGATTACACATACTTAAAGGCTCCTCAAGCAGGAACTATAGGACAAGTGAAAAGTGAAGTGAATCAGGTTGTTAGTCCTGAAACTGTTGTGTTTGTTTTAAGTAGTGATGGAGATAGAAGTGTGCAATTTAACGTTTCACAATCTGTTAT
>DIXX01000063.1:9679-10804 GCA_002428805.1 Cetobacterium sp. UBA6069 | reverse complement strand
AAAGGTGTTATTACTAATATAGGTACTTTATCTGTTGGATATGGTAGTACATATCCTGTTAAAGCTAAGATAACAGAAATATCTTCTGATGTTAAGGTTGGTATGATTGCAAACATAATTATCGATACCATTGAAGGAAGTGAACCTATTATATCTCTTCCTTTAAGTGCTATTGTAACTGGTTCAGATAATCTAAAATATGTTTATGTTATTAAAAATGTAGAAAACAATGTTGGAATAGCTCAAAAGCAAAAAGTTGAAATCTCTTCATCTCCTGCAAGTGATGGAGTTATAATTTTAAACGGACTATCAAAGGGAGATCTGGTTATTACAAAAGGAAGTAACGGAGTAAAAGAAAACCAAAAAGTTTCTCTTATAAAAGGGGAGATTTAGTATGAACTTAACAGAATTGGCTATTAAAAATAAGGTTACCGCCTATATGCTTTTCACTCTACTTCTTATTTTCGGATATATGTCATACGACAAATCTGAAAAAGCTGAAGATCCTGGTTTTACAATAAAGGTTGCTCTAATAACTACTAACTGGCCCGGAGCTACTGCAAAACAGATGGCTGATTTAGTTAGTAAAAGAATAACTGACCAAGTTCAAAATATGGATGCTTTAAAATATGTAGAGTCTAAAAATATCGATGGGCAATCAAATGTTTATGTAAATATTAAAAGTGGATATAAAGATTTAAAACCTGTTTGGCAAGAGTTAAGAGATAGAATAAACACATTTGTTGTTCCTGCTCTTCCACAAGGGGTACAAGCTCCACAAATCAATACATACTTTGGAGATGTATATGGAACACTTCTAGCTATTGGTGGCGATGGATATACTAACGAGGAACTTTACGAAACTGCAACAAGTTTAAAAGACTCGCTTCTTTTCTCTGTTCCTGAAATTGGAAGAATCGATATAAGTGGAGTTCAAGGAGAGGCAATCTATATTGATATTGATAACAAACTTCTTTCTCAAACTGGAATTACATTAGAGAATATACTTTCAACTCTATCTAATTTAAATATCATTATCAAAGGTGGAGATTTAGTTGTTGATAACGATAGATTAAAACTTAATCCTTCGGGAAATTTTGAAAACCTTGAGGATATTAAAAATAC
>DIXX01000063.1:4938-9418 GCA_002428805.1 Cetobacterium sp. UBA6069 | reverse complement strand
TCTAACTACTCGATAGATTTCAATGGTAACAATGCTATAACCCTTGGAGTTTCTCTTGGAGCTGGGCAAGATATACTGGTTATGAGTAAAGGAATAAAATCTACTTTGGCTGAGTTCAAAAATAGCTTACCTATAGGTTTAGATATTGGTGAAATATATTATCAACCCGACTTAGTTCAAGTAAAAGTTACATCTTTTATTTCAAACTTAGTTCAAGCTATATCTATAATTATAATTGTTATGCTTATATTTTTAGGTCTTAGATCTGGGCTTATAGTTGCTGCTCTTACTCCTACTTCAATAGCGTTTACACTAATTGGACTTTATTATATGGGCTATGGAATAAACCAAATCACATTAGCTGGACTTATTATAGCTCTTGGAATGCTTGTTGATAATGCCGTTGTTATGTCGGAAAATATAATTGTTCTTATGGAAAATGGAGAGGATCGTTTGAGTGCATGTTTAAAATCAGCTCAATCGTTATCTATACCACTTTTAGTAAGCTCAATTACAACAATTATGGCTTTCTCTCCAATCATTCTAAACAAAGAGGATATGGGAGAATATGTTGGTCCGCTAACTATTGTTGTTACTCTTGCTCTTTTTGGATCTTGGATTATAAATCAAACTTTAATTCCTTTACTATGTTTTGATTTTATTAAAATTAAAGAGGGAGCAAAACAAAATCTAAATAGTAAAGCTTACACTACATACAGAAACGTTCTTTTATTTGTACTAAAAAATCAAAAGATAACTCTGATTACAGCTGTAGCATCTCTATTTTTAGGATTAATTCTTTTAGGTCGTGTTCCTAGTAACTTTATGCCGGCTTCAACTGACCCTATAATGTCTACTTTTATACGTTTACCTAAAGGAACGGATATAAATTACACACGTGAAGTTGTAAAAGATGTAAATCAGTTTATAAAAGAAAACTATGCTACAGGAGAGCAAGAAGCTCTCCCTCCAACACTTTGGGATTATATCACTACTGGTGGAACAACATCTGTCTATGAAAAAGATGGGGTTTTAAGCTGGGGATCATTTATCGGTGGTGGAGCTGCTAAATTTGCTACAGGATATACCCCTGAAACTAGATTAACAGAATATGCTTACATTATGTATAATCTAAGTGATTATAAACTTATTCCTAAAATTTCAACAGAGGTAAATCAATACTTAAAATCTAAGTATCCAAGTATTGATGTAGTATCAAAAGGACTTGCTAGTGGGGTTACTCTTGAAAAAGATTTAGGATATCTTTTAGCTTCTAATGATATTCCAAAATTAAAAGCTGCGGCTGCTGAGCTAAAAGAGAAGTTATCAGAAACTCCAGGAGCTCTTAGTGTATCTGACGCTTGGGGAAATGAAGTGCCTGATATAAAAATAGAAATAAATCAAGAAAAAGCTCAACTTGCTGGATTTAACAATGACACAATCGGTAAAGTTTTACAATTCGTACTACAAGGTTATACAGCAACATCGTTTAGAGATTTTAATGCTCCTGCTCAAAGTACAATAATTCCAGTTATTGTAAAAGGAAAACATACTTACAAAGATGATATAAAATCTATAGAATCTATCGAGCTTATCAACTCTAAAGGAGAAGCTGTTCCTTTAAGACAAATTGCAGATATAAAACTAGATTATCGTCCATTCTATGTTTCTACTAGAAATCTAGCTTATTCAATACAAGTTGATGCAGCTGTAGATCCAGAGACAACTCCACTTGAGGTTAATAAAAATATAGAACCTTGGATCAAGGAGAAATTAAAAGAGTGGGGACCTAGTATAAAATACTATCCTGCTGGAATAATGAAAACTTCATCTGAAAACCAAAGTGCACTTTTTGCACAAGTTCCTGTGGCTATTCTTATGATGTTTGTACTTGTTGTTGGACAATTTAACTCACTAAAAAAAGGACTTACAATTATGCTTGTTATTCCTCTATCACTTTTAGGAGTTGCAATTGGACTATTAGTTACAAATACAGAGCTTGGATTCATGGCTATGGTTGGAATCATATCTCTTGCAGGAGTGGTACTAAACCACGCTATAATTCTGGTCGATAAGATGACACTTGAAAAAGAGATTGGACGTACTGATCAAGATGCTATTGTATTTGGATGTCAATCAAGATTAAGACCAATATTTTTAACTGTTGCTACAACTCTTGTTGGACTTATGCCACTATACTTCTTTGGTGGACCACTTTTCCAACCTCTAGCTGTAGTACTTATATTTGGTTTAGCTTCAGATACAGTTTTAGCTCTAGCTGTTATCCCTGTTATATATGCAACATTCTATAAAACTAAATTCAAAGACTATGTTTATGATGAAACTCGTTTAAATGAGAATCAATAATAATCAATAAAAGTAAAAGGGTTGTGAGAAAATTTAAATCTCACAACCCTTTTTTTTAGAAGATATCATTCAGTAGTTTTTCTATCTCTTTTCTTAAAACGCTTCTTTCACCATTCCAATGATTAACTATAATTGTAAATGCATATTTTTTACCATTTTTTTCAACGTATCCAGCATATGATTGAATCCCACTCATACTTCCACTTTTTACTTTAACCTTTCCTTCCAAAGCTGTATTCTTTAAAAATGCTGCCACAGTTCCATCTTTCCCCGCCACTGGAAGAAGACTATCTAGGCTAGATTCAGAATACGTCAATATCTCTGTTAAAAGCTTCGCTGAAATTACATTACCTCTTGATAATCCACTTCCATCTCTTAAAATCAATGAGTGCACATCCATGCCTTTATTTTTCCAAAACTTTTCTATATCTACATTTCTTGTTTTTTGAATAAGCTGTAATAGATGTTCTGTATAATGATTATCACTTCTCGTTAAAAGAATTTTTACAATTTCAGAAATTGGTGGTGATTTTGTTACTGCAATTGTTTTAGGGTTTTTAGGTCTTTGTGATGTCAATCTTGCTGTAGTAACACTTCCTTTAAACCCTATATTTTCTGCCTTTAAATTTTGCGAAAAATATTGACCCAAAAACAACCCTGGATCTGGAATATCACTTTGAATTACGAGCCCATTTTTATTTTGTGGAACAACTCCAAAAATTCTTCTTCTATTTTCTAAAGGTACTCCTCTAACTGATATATCTCTTTTTCCACCGCTTGTAACAAAACCTTCATTATTGAATACTAATCCCTTTATCTCTGGTTTTATTTTTACTATTTCAGGTTTTTTACCTGAAACTGATGTATTCAAATGCAGTGTATAAAGATTATCAAATACGCTTATTCCATATGTTCCTTGTCCATAGCTAGTTCCCATATCTTCCCATAACCACTTCCCCGAAATACCTTCATATCCAAAAAGGTCATCCAAGACAATTATATTTCCATCTATTGATTTTATTCCTGCTCTTTTTACTGCATTTACCCAATCTTTTAAAAAGGCTTCTCTATCGAGCGAAATCCCATCTGAACCTAGTGTCGGATCTCCACCACCTACAATATATATATCTCCCTTTAAAACTCCATCTTTAGATATTATCCCATCATAAAGAAGTTTTGTCTCTAAAACACTATCTGCTCCTAAAACCTCTAATGCTGTGGCTCCAGTCAGAACTTTCAATACTGAAGCTGGAACTAAGGCAGCGCCTTCTCTATGCTTATCAACTACTTTCCCGCTGTTTAATTCCATTGCATAAAACCCTATGTTACCATGTTCTAAAACTTCGGAATTTACAAACCTCTTTAATGCTGCTGAATTCTTTACTGAATTTTTTGATACTGCAGTAGTTTCTTCTACTTTTTGAACTTCTATTTCTGGTAAAATAGGAGTTTCTATCACATCTGGCAAGACCATCTTTTGATTTTCTAAAACCTCATTTTTATCGGTATTACTACACGCTGTTAAAAAAGTTGCAATTAATGCTAGACATATAAGCTTTTTTTTCATAACTCACCCCTCGTTGTTCAATAAATATATTCTAGGTTTATTATAGCATAGTTGAATAGAATTCTCTTCAGAGATTAAAAAAACTTAGAATTTTTTATCTTCTAAGTTTTTTTAATTTTATATTTTATTTAATAAAATTTTCTTATCTAATTTACCCTCTTTTTTCCATTGAGAATATTCTGCAATACTTGTGAATAAAACATCTGTTGAAGAGTTTAAAGCTGTTTCACATGAATCTTGAATAACTCCGATTACAAATCCAACTCCAACAACCTGCATAGCTATGTCATTTGAGATTCCGAATAAGCTACATGCTAAAGGAATCAACAATAGTGATCCTCCTGCAACTCCTGAGGCACCACAAGCACTTATAGCTGCAACCAAGCTAAGAATAACTGCCGAAAGAAAATCAACTTGAATTCCTAGTGTATGAGCGGCACTCAACGCAAAAACAGATATTGTAACAGCTGCTCCAGCCATATTTATTGTTGCTCCTAGAGGAATCGATACAGAATACATATCTTTTTCTAAGCCCATCTTCTCACA
>DIXX01000063.1:0-4652 GCA_002428805.1 Cetobacterium sp. UBA6069 | reverse complement strand
TTTTTTCCCATCATTAGAAAAGCTATTAAAGGATTAACTATAAATGCTACAACTCCCATACATCCTAAAAGTAACACTAAAATTTTACCATAAGATAGCAATCCACTGCTTCCACTTTCTATAATTGAAGAGAAAACTAAGCCCATAACCCCAAAAGGTGTAAACTCAATTATAAATTTAACAACCTTTAAAAGAGCATTTGATGCATCTACAACTAAAGATTTTGTATTTTCACTAGCTTCTTTTAAGAAAATACCTAGTAGAGAACTCCAGAATAATATTCCAATATAGTTTGCATTCATAAGAGCTTTTACTGGATTATCTACAAGATTTAGTAGCAATGTTTTCAAAACTCCAACTATATTTTGAGGAGCTGAGCTCATATTGACATTTGAAACTAAAGACAGATTTACTGGGAATATAAAACTTCCTATAACAGCAACTAAACTCGCTAAGAAAGTTCCTAGTAAATAAAGAATAACTATTGATTTTATATTTGTCTTCTGTCCCTTTTTATGTTGTACGATAGCTGATAACACTAAAAAGAAAACCAATATAGGAGCAACTGCTTTTAAAGCTCCAACAAAAATATCTCCAAATATAGTTGTCCAACTCATTACCCCTGGCATCACATATGCAAATATAACTCCTACAATTAAACCAGCTAAAACTCTTTTTACTAATCCAATACTACACCAATTTTTAAAAATATTTTCCATCTCTAATCTCCTCCTGTCTCTATTTTAGAAACAACTGTTTCTATTTAAGAGACAATATAACATATAAATTTTCAGAATACAAGTTTTTTTTGATAGACATATCTTTTTTTTAACGTTATACTATAATAAACGTATATAAACCAGGAGGTTTTTATGAATGGAAAATTTTTAGTAGTAGATAAATCTATCCTTCCAGATTATCTAGAAAAAGTAATTGCTGTAAGAAATCTTCTTGAAGAAGGAAAATCACAAAATGTTAGTGAAGCTGTTAAAATTGTTGGTATAAGTCGTAGTACTTATTATAAGTATAAAGATTTTGTTTTTCTTCCATCTGATAATGCAATTGGAAAAAAAGCCTTAATCTCTCTTATGGTCTCTCACCAAAAAGGGGCTCTTTCAGAAATTTTAAATTTCTTATCATCAGTTAATTGCAATATAATTACAATCAATCAAAATATTCCTATAAACAATGTCGCATCTGTTGTCATCTCTTTTGAAATCGCTTCAGCGACTCTGCCACCAGAAGATATTGTTCAAGAGTTAAAAAAAATAGATTGCGTAAAAATGTCGAGACTTTTAGCTTTCGAGTAAAACAACAATGTCAACTTTAGTTTTAAATAAAGTTGACATTTTTTTATTTTAATTATAAAATATAATAAAAATTATAAAGGAGAACTGATGTCAACTAAAGAACTTATTATCTCTATTTTAGAGAACAATAAAGGTCAATATCTCTCAGGTGAAATTATTGGAAAAAATCTAAATATCTCAAGAGCTGCTGTTTCTAAAGCTATTAAAGAGTTAAAAAGTAGTGGTTATAGCATCCTTTCTGTAAATAAAAAAGGGCACTGTATCCCACTTCAAAGTAATACTCTTTCAAGTATTGAGATCAAAAAAAACCTGAAATATTGCAACGAAATTATAATAAAAAATAGTCTCGATTCAACCAACAACTATGGGAAATCACTCTTGATTGAAAATCCATCTCATGGAACTACTATTATCGCTAATGAACAAACTAATGGTAGAGGACGAAAGGGAAGATATTTCTTTTCACCGAAAGACACAGGAATTTATATGAGTATCATTTTAAAACCTGAGTTAATCTCTTTAGACAATCCATTAAAAATTACTATTGCAACAGCTGTTGCTCTTACAAAAAGTATTGATGAACTTTGTAATAAAAATACTCTTATTAAATGGGTAAACGATATTTATATTGATGGCAAAAAAATAGCTGGAATTTTAACTGAGGCTACTACAGATTTTGAAAGTGGAACTATCCAAAATATTATTATTGGAATTGGAATAAATTTCAATACCTCTATTTTTCCAGAAGAACTCTTACCGATAGCCCGTTCTATTTTTTCAAAAGAGGACTATTCCGTTAATAGAAATGAGCTGATTGCTCGTATTATAAATGAGATAATGGATATTATTGGAGATTTAAACAATGAAAATATAATAAAAAAATACAGAGAAAAATCTTTCTTAATTGGAAGAGACATAGTGTTTTATGAGAAAGAGAATGAGGTTTTTGCAAAAGTTCTCGATATTAATGAAGATGGTTATCTACTAGTAGAAACAACTTCTGGTTCAAAAAAAACACTATCTGCTGGGGAGGTCAACATTAAATGGTAGAAAATATTTTTCTAAACCTATACTTTATCGGAATTTTAGCCATAGGGTATAACTCTTTTAAAAAAGTTAAAACTAGCTCACACTTTTTTATAGCTAATCGTGAGGCTAATGTTTTTCAAGTGACTGGAAGCTTACTTGCAACAGTTCTTGGAAGTTCTGCAATTTTAGGAAATGTCGCATCGACATATAGTATTGGATGGGCAGGTATTTGGCTTTTATTATGTGCTGCATTTGGACTTTTAATGCTATTACCTCTTATTAAAAGATTTGAGAAATTCAAAGGATACAACCTTCCAGAATTATTAGGAAGTTTCCATGGAGAAGAGGTCAGAGTTTTAAGTTCTTTTATTATTTCGATCGCTTGGATTGGAATTGTTGCTGCTCAAATTATGGGTGCTGCTCAAATTATGGGAATAATTAGTAATTTTAGTTATATTCAAAGTGTTCTTCTGAGTGGAGTGATTTTTATAATATACACAATACTTGGTGGACAACTTTCTATTATAAAAACTGATTGTATTCAATTGGTATTTATTTTACTTGGAGTTATTTTATGTTTCCTATTTTTACCTGATTTTAATCTAAATTATGTTCCGCTGAGTGTCATTAATGAAAAGTTTAGCACTCTTGATTTAATAGTTTTAGTTTTAACATATTCGTCAACTTTTTTAGTTGGTCCTGATATTTATTCTAGACTTTTTTGTGCTAAAAATTCTGATATTGCTAAGAAATCTATTCTTATAAGTGTTAGTATTTTAATTCCTTTAGCGTTTATTTTAACTAGAATTGGAATATATGCTGCTGGTGCTTATCCTAACTTAACTAATGGACAATCTCCATTACTATACGTAGCTGCACATACTCTTCCTAAGGGAATCAGTTTAATGCTTTATTTTGGATTACTTTCAGCTATTATTTCAACAGCTGACACTTGTTTACTTACATCTGCATCAATATTTACAGAGATTTTTACAAAAAATTTAGAAACTCAAAAATCTATTAAATTAACTAGAGTTTCAATCGCGTTATTTGGAATCTTTAGTATTTTAGTTGCTTTAAAATTAAAATTTATACTTAGTTCTCTTTTACTAGCTCTTTCTGTTTATTCTGGAGCCCTTATTGTTCCTGCACTACTTGGAATTTTAGGTTACAGATTTAAAAAAGAGTTCGTGCTAAGTGCAATTATTTTAGGTGGTGCAATAGCTTTACTTGGAAAAGTTTATGGTGGGTCTAATGCTAACTATATTCTTATCTTTGCATTTTTTATAAATGCTATAACTTTAATGCTAGGAAGAAAAAAATAAAAATTTATTTTGACAAAAGTATTTTTATATGTTACTATTCTTTAAAATAAATTTTCGAGGAGGTTGTAGAATGAAGTTAAGGAACGAAAGGGCGTTTTCAAAATATAATAATTTAAGAAAACTATCTCTTTTGTTGTGGAAATTTTGACTATTAACCTTTTAATATTTTAGTCTATTATTTACCGAACTAATTTTGAGTTAGTTCGGTTTTTTTTATACAAAAATTTAATATTTTACAAAATAGGAGGAATCATTATGAAAAAAACTTTATTTTTACTTATCGCAGGAGCTTTATCTACATCTTTATTCGCTGAAAAACTTTATGTTGGTACAAATGCAGAGTTCGTACCTTATGAATATTTAGAAAATGGGAAATTAACAGGTTTTGATATTGAACTAATGGAAATTATTGGAAATAAAACTGGTTATGAAATCGTTTGGAAAGATATGTCTTTTGATGGTTTAATTCCTGCGCTTCAAACTGGAAAAGTAGATGCTGTTATTGCAGGATTATCTCAAACCCCTGAAAGACAAAAAGCTGTTGCTTTTTCAACTCCTTATCTTTATTTTGATTCTGAGCATTTAGTTTTAGTTAATAAAAATAGTACTTTAAAAGATAAAAAAGAACTAAAAAATAAAATTGTTGGAGTACAATTAGGCTCTATGCAAGAGGAGTTTGGAAAAAACCTTGAGGCTAATGTACGTCCATACAACTCTTTTTTAGGAGCTCTTATGGATTTAGATAACAATAAAATTGATGGTGTTATAATCGCAGATAAAACTGGTTATGAATATATGAAATCTATGAAAAATTTAAAAATTTTAGATAAAGTTGTTGATCAATATCCAGGGGCTTCTATTGCTTTTAAAAAAGGAAGCGATGATAAGGTTGATAAAGTTAATAAGGTTCTAGCAGAACTTAAAGATACTTCTGAATATAACAATCTTGTTTTTAAATATTTCCCTGAAAAAAAGAAATAATTATATA
>DIXX01000077.1 GCA_002428805.1 Cetobacterium sp. UBA6069 | reverse complement strand
AAAGGATACCAAAATCCCTTTAAAACATATATTTTTAAATATAGAGATAAAATAAGAAGTCCAATCATTAAGACTATACTTATAAAGTCAATTATTCCATATTTTTGAGAACTATACCAAGTTCTTTTACTTTTATTACCAAATCCTCTTAAATCCATAGCATTAGATATAACTTCAACTCTATTTAAAGATGAAAGTACTAATGGGAATAAAATTGTATTGTAATTTCTAAGTCTTGTTAAAATATTTGCATCCTCTTTTCTAAAGGCAACTCCTCTCGCTTCTTGAGCATGCATTATATTTTTGAATTCATCTCTCACGTCAGGAATATATCTAAGTGCTATATTTATAGCATAAGCAACCTTATAAGAAACTCCAATTTTATTTAGACTACTTGCAAATTTACTTGGATGAGTTGTAAATATAAACAACATCATTATAGGAAAAACAGCAAGATATTTCATAGAAAGAGTTAGTGCAAACCAGATAGTTTCTAGTGAAAGAGTAATCCCTTTAATAGTTAAAAGAGCTCTACTAGTTCCAGTTAAAGTAGAACCATATTCAGGTGTTATAACTATTAGGAATATTGAATTCAATATAGTAAATATAACAATAAATTGGAATAATGGTTTTATTGATTTAAATGAAATTTTAGCAATACTTAAGAGTGTCATTCCAACAACAAAAAATGTTAAGAACACTCTAAAATCATTAAATAAGAAGACTGAAGCTGTCCAAACAAGAAGCAATAAGAATTTTATACTTCCATCTATTGAATGGATAGCAGAATCTTTATCAAGATATAAAGTACCAGCTCTAGACATTATCTTATACCTCCTATATTTTCAAAATTGATAAATGAATTCATAAGCATTTCAGAATCTAGTCCCATAATTTCAGCCATCTGTGATAAAGATGTTTCTTTTAAATTCGATTTATCCATTAATTCTTTTTCTCCTAAAATAATAGTAGGAGTGTTGTTAGCGGCGATAGTTCCATTACATAGAACAACGGCTCTGTTAGCATACTCTAAAGCAAGATGCATATCATGAGTTATAAGAATGATTCCAACACCGTTTTTAGCGATATCTTTTATGAAACTCATAAACTCTTTATATCTTTTATAATCTTGTCCAGCAGTAGGTTCATCTAAAATTAGAACTTCAGGCTCTAAAGCTAGAATAGCAGCGATAGTTAATCTTTTTTTCTGACCGTAGCTAAGAGATGTAACTGGCCAATGTCTAAATTCATGAAGCCCACAAATTTCTAAAGCTTTTTCAGCTTTTTCAACATAGTTTTTAATACCTCTTATTTTTAGTCCAAATTGAACCTCTTCAAGAAGAGTTTCTTGTGTAATCATGTGATTAGGATTTTGCATAACAAATCCTATTTTTTCTCCTCTTCTTTTGATGCTTTCTTTGATAATACTTTTATTAAGAAGAGTTATATCTCCAGAAGTTTCTTTTTCAATACCTGTTATAACTTTACAAAGAGTAGATTTCCCAGCACCATTATTTCCTAGAAGAGCTAAAATCTCACCTTTATTTAAAGAGAAAGTCACGTTTTTTAATATAGCTTTTTCTTCGTTGTAAGAAAAAGAGATAGTTTTGATATCTAAGATATTTTCTTTAAATTCATTTTTCTTAATTGTAATAGAATCACACCACTTTTGAACTTTTTCTATATTTTCAGGAGTTCCAATTTTAGTAATCGGATATATAGAATCTTTTTCTAAGTCTACACCTGAATATTTCAGGGCCTCTATGTATAGAGGTTCTCTAAGTCCATATTTTCTAAACATATCTTTTCTAAATAACTCTTCAGGAGTACTATTAGCAACAACTTCACCTTTATTTAAAATGATAACTCTATCAAAATCTTGTTCTAAAACGTCCTCTATTCTGTGCTCAATAACTATGATTGTTTTTCCTGTTTTCTTTTGAATATCACAAATAAGTTTCATAGCATGCTTTCCACTATAAGGATCTAAATTAGCTAAAGGTTCATCAAAAAGAAGAATATCAGCTGAGCTTCTCATTATTCCAGCTAAAGATACTGATTGCTTTTGACCACCAGATAATTCTTGAGGGCTGTGATTTATAAATCTTTCCATACTAACAGTTTCTAAAGCACTTTCAGTATTTTTAATCATTTCATCTTGAGGAACAAGATTATTTTCATCAATAAAAGAAACATCTTCTCCAACAGTTAAACCTATAAATTGACCATCTTGATCTTGTAAAACTGTACCAACATTTTTACTAATATCAAAAATACTCGTTTCATAAGGTTCAACTCCATTAACAGTCAAAGTTCCTTTGAAACCACCCTCTTTAGAAAAGGGAACAATACCATTTAAACAGCTTCCAAGAGTAGATTTACCACTACCACTTGGTCCAGCAATTAGAACTTTTTCACCTTTTTTTATCTCTAAATTGATATTTTTTAGAGTTGGTTCTAATTGATTCACATATTTAAAAGTAAAATTTTTAAATTCTACTACGTTAATCATCTATACTCCTTTAATTAATCTTCTATTTTTAAATTACAATATTTTCTTTTTCTAGCTGCGATTCCAAGAATTATAGGAATACCAAGAGCAGCAGTAACAACAAAGTTTGTAAATGTAGCAAGTGCTATTTGAATCCAAACTTTTTGAGCGGGCTCGCCATAAAAATAAACGTCCCCGACATATGCAGCTAATCCAGCAGCAATCATTCCTAAGATTGAGTAAACATACATCTTAAAAATATGGAATTTAGTAACATGACCTGTTTCAAGAGAGAAACTTTTATCTAGAGCAATCATCCCTCCGAATAGACCAATAACAGCTGATAAAAATACCCAGCTAAACCAAACGCTTCCCCACATAATCATATCATTTAGAGCATGTCCAACAAAACCAACAAAGAACCCAACAACTGGGCCAAATATAGCTCCAAAAATTGTAAGAAGAGCAACAGCTATTCTAAACGATGTATTAGGACCAACAGGAATAGCAACTCCAGAAAGAACACTGTATAGAGCAGCACCAATTCCTATAGCAACAACATTTTTCGTAGAAAATAGTTCAGTTTTTTTTACGTAATATCTGAATCCATCTTCTCCAATATACTTTTTAATCATATTTTGTCCAACCTTTCTTTTCTAATCTTCCAGTCAGGCATATAGATTTTTATAAAATCCCAGAATTCTTTTTGATGATGAGGATATCTCAAATGAGCTAGCTCGTGTAGACAAACATAATCAATACACTCTTGAGGCTTTCTAATAAGTTCTAAGTTTAATGTAATAACTTTACTAAGATATCTACAAGATCCCCAACGACGTTTCATTCTTCGGATTTTAAAATCTAAAAAGTTTTCACCGATAAGATTACTATATTTATTTAAAGATATTTTAAAAATTTCTGCGGCTTTTTCTTTGTACCAACTATATAGAAGAGTTTCTATATTTTTTTCAGTTATCTCTTTATTTGTATAAATAATTAAAGAGTTACCATCAATTAGGATTTTATTAGAAGAATTAGGAAAAATTTTTAAAATATAATTTATTCCGAGATACTCTATATTGTCTCCATTTTTATATGATTTGTCAACTGCTTTAACTGAATTTTTTTTAAATTTTTCAAGATTTTTTAGAATCCATTCGTGTTTAGATTTTAAGAATGATTCTATAAAAATTTTCGTAGTTCTTTCTGGAACCGAAAGAGTAACTGTACCATCACTTTTAACCCTAAGAATAATATTTTTTATATTTTTTTTAGTAATAATGATATCATAGTTCATTTAATCACCTTCAAAATTTTGTCAATTAGATATATTTTACCACAATACTTTGATTTACCAAATAAAAATTAATGGGAAAGCAACTTTTTTTAATGAGTTAACAAAGTTTTTTATAAGTTCTTCTGGTTAATTGCTATATTTAATAAATTATGATTATATATTAGTAATTTCATTTAAATAAACAGGGGAGGATTTTATGGAAAATTTACATAATCCAAGAATTTTTAAAATAAATAGGTTAAGTGCACATTCAAATCATAAATATTTAGGTTTAAATATAGAGTGGAGAAAATCTTTAAATGGTATTTGGGATTTCTCTTACTGTGATTCACCAAATTGGTCAAAAATAAAAGTACCAGGACACATGGAGCTTCAAGGGTATGGAGATCCACAATATGTAAATACAATGTATCCTTGGGATGGAAGGGAAAACTTAGAACCTGGGGAGGTTCCAAAAGAGTTCAATCCATTTGGAGTTTATAAAAAAGTGATAACGATTCCAAAAGATTGGAAAGATAGACCAGTTTATATATCTTTCCAAGGGGTAGAGTCGTGTTTAGAGCTTTACTGTAATGACGAATTTGTTGGATATAGTGAGGATAGTTTTACACCAAGTGAGTTCGATTTAACTCCTTATATCAAAGAAGGAAAAGCAGAGATAAAAGCTAAAGTATACAAATGGTGTAGTGGAAGCTGGTTAGAGGATCAGGATTTTTGGAGATTAAGTGGAATATTTAGAGATGTATATCTATATTCAACACCAGAGGTTCATGTTAAAGATATGTTTATTACATCAGAATTAGGAAGCAGTTTTAAAAAAGCTACTTTAAAAAATATTTTAAAAATAGAGAGTCAAAAAGAATCAACTATAGATATTGAAATGCAGCTTTTAGATAAAGGTGAGGTTGTTTTAAGTACAGAAGAGAATGGATTGAAAATAGAAAAAACTTTAAAAATAGAATTATCTAAAAAATTTGAAAATCCAAAGCTATGGAGTGCAGAAAAACCTAATCTTTACGAGGTTAAAGTTATACTTAAAGATTCTGGAAGTGGAGAGATTATTGAAGAGTGTTCTCAAAACTTTGGATTTAGAAAGTTTGAAATTGAAGATAAAATAATGAAAATAAATGGAGAACGTATTGTATTTAAAGGTGTAAATAGACACGAATTCAGTTGCTATAATGGAAGAGCAGTATCGGAAGAGGATATGATTTGGGATATAAAGTTCTTAAAGGCTAATAATTTTAATGCAGTTAGAACGTCACACTACCCTAATCAAACTAGATGGTATGAGCTTTGTGATGAGTATGGGCTTTATGTAATAGATGAAGTGAATTTAGAGACTCACGGAACTTGGCAAATTCTAGGACAACCTTGTCCTGAGAAAGTTATTCCAAATAATAATCCAGAATGGTTAGAAAATGTAATGGATAGAACAAAGTCTATGTTTGAAAGAGATAAAAACTACTCTTCTATTGTTATTTGGTCTTGTGGAAATGAGTCATTCGGTGGAGAGAATATATTTAAAATGTCTGAATATTTAAGAGAGTTAGATAAAACTAGAGTTGTTCACTATGAAGGAGTATTCTGGGATAGAAGATATGATAAAACTTCAGATATGGAAAGTAGAATGTATGCTAAAGTACATGAGATAGAGAAATATTTACAAGAAACACCTGAAAAACCATTTGTACTTTGTGAGTATTCACATGCAATGGGGAATTCAAATGGTGGACTTCATAAATATACTGAGCTAGAGAAAAAGTATCCGATGTATCAAGGTGGATTTATCTGGGACTATATAGATCAATCATTAATGAAAAAAGATCCGTTTGGAAATGATTATTTAGCTTTCGGTGGAGATTTTGGAGATAGACCAACGGACTATAATTTCTGTGTAAATGGAATAATTTATGGAGATAGACAGATTTCACCAAAAGTTCAAGAGATAAAACAACTGTTCTCAGATTATAAAATAACTGTAACAGAGAAAAGTTTTACTATCGATAATGAAAGTTTATTTAGTAACTGTAATGAGTACGAGACTAGAGTAAAATTGTTAAAAAATGGAGTTAAGATATTAGAGGAATCTTTAGAGTGTGCTGTTAAACCATTATCTCAAAAAGAGTTTAAATTACATCTGCCGAAAATGAAAGAGGCTGGGGAGTATACTATCGAGATTTCACTACATTTAAAAGAGGATAGATTCTATGCTTCTAAAGGGCATGAAATATGTTTTGGACAAAAAACTTATAAAGTGGATAAAAAATTAAAAACTACTTTAGAAGGAAAACCAACTCTTATAAATGGAGGATTTAACATAGGAATAAAAACTAAAAATTCTGAGCTAATATTCTCAAAAGCTTATGGAGGATTAATCTCTTTAAAGCTTTGTGGAAAAGAGTTTGTAGATGGAGTTGTAATGCCTAACTTCTGGAGAGCTTCAACTGATAATGACAGAGGAAATAAAATGCCATTTAGATATGCACAATGGAAGCTTGCTTCTAGCTATGCAAAGATGTCAAATGTTGAGACTTTTGAAAAAGAAAACTCTATCCAAATAAAAGCAACTTATGATTTACCTACAGTTCCAGCAACAACAGTTATTTTAAGTTATGAAGGGTTTGTAGATGGAAAAGTTAAAGTGACGATGGAGTATGATGGAGTTGAAGGGTTATCAGATATGCCTCTGTTTGGAATGAGCTATAAGCTACCGAAAGAGTATTCAGAAATAAAGTGGTACGGAATGGGGCCAGAGGAAAACTATATAGATAGAGTCCATGGTTCTAGATTAGGAATATTTGAAACAGATGTAGAAAAAAATATGAGTCAATATGTAATTCCACAAGAGTGTGGAAATAGAATAGGAACAAGATGGGCAGAGATAACAGATAAAACAGGATTTGGAATTAAGATTTCAGGAGATGTTCCATTTGAGTTCAGCGCATTACCTTATACTGTGAGTGAAATTGAGAGTGCTTATCACCACTATGAGTTACCAAAATCACATTGTACAGCTCTTAATCTAAACATGGTTCAGATGGGAGTTGGAGGAGATGACTCTTGGGGAGCGCCAACACATGATGAATATTTGGTTGAGAGCAACAAAAAATATTTATTCACATACGTATTAGAAGCTAATATTTAAAAGAAAGCCAGAAGAGGTTCACTCTTCTGGTTTTTCTTATTTTTCAAGGCTAATATTGCTAAAAAATATAAATCATGGTATAATAATACGTTAAATTTAATAGAAAATAGGAGATGAAAATGACTATAATAGAGTTTAAAAATGTATCGAAATCATTTTTTTCACAAAATTTATATAAACATGTAGATTTAGAAGTAAATTCTGGAGATAAGATAGCTCTTGTTGGAAACAACGGAACTGGAAAATCTACTTTAATAAAGCTTTTAACTGGAGAAGAGACTCCAGATAGAGGAAGAATAACTAGAGAGGAAGAAGCTGTAATTGCTTGTTTTGATCAATTTGGAAGATTGGATTTAGATAGTAAAGTTCAAGATTTATTAAATTCACCATTCCAAAAAGTGATGTCTATTCAAGCTGAATTAGATGCTGTTTCAGCAGAATTTACTGGTGACGCAGACAACGATGAGAAGGTAATGGAAAAATACTCAGAGCTTTCAGATAAATTTGAAAGTTTAGGAGGATATTCATACATCCACATCCAGTCAGAGTTTATTGACACGTTTGAATTAACAGATAAGTTAGACAAGAAATTTAGAGAGTTAAGTGGAGGAGAAAGACAGTATATAAGACTGGCTACGACTTTATTTAGTGATTCTGATTTAATAATCTTAGATGAGCCACTATCATTCTTTGATAAGAAGAAAACAGCTTGGTTAACAGATTATATCAATAACAGTCCAAAAGCGTTCTTAGTAATATCGCATAATGTTGATTTTATTAGAACTTTTGCTACTAAAATCTTTGATATAGATAACTTCGAAGTTGGAGTTTACGAGTGTGACCACCAAAAATATTTAAAAGAGAAAAAAGTTAGAATAGCTGAAGGTAAGAAGAAAAATAGAGAAACTGAAGAGGTAATCGAAGATACTCAAGAAGCTATTGAGAAAAAACTAAAGTTATTAGAGAGATGTAACAATAAGCATGCCCATGCTGTTATTTTAAGAAGAATGAGAAAAGAGTTAGAGAGACTTCAAAGAGAGAGAATAAAGTTCTCACCTGAGTATAAATATGATTATATTGATGCTCCTGAAGATGTTATGATAACTGGTAAAAAAGATTTCGAAGGACCAATCGTGGTTTTAAAAGATGTAATGAAAGAGTATCCAGATAAGATGTTATATAAGAATGCTAACTTAGTTGTAGATAGAGATACAAAAATATGTATCGTAGGAGAGAATGGTTCTGGAAAATCAACTTTATTAAAAGTTATTGCAGGATTAGATAAGCCTACATCTGGAGAGGTATTTATAAATGAAAAAGCAACTATCGCATTTATAGAGCAAGATACAGTTTTCGCTAATGAAAATATGTACATCAAAGATTACTTAAAAGATAAAACTGGATTATCAGACGAGTTTATAGAAGCTGCAATAGATAACCTATACAACAATGAGTTAGAGTTCAGAGATAAGAGAATATTCATGTTATCAGGTGGAGAGAAGAAAAGATTAGAGATATTTACAAATACTTTAATGGAAACAGATTTATTAATAATAGATGAGCCATCAACTTATATGGATGATTATTCTAGAACAGCAATAGCAAATATGTTGTTAGATTACCCAGGAGCAGTTATATTAGTAAGTCATGATAAAGTTTTAATGAGAAGAATTGGATTTGTAACTTACGATATTCGTGATAATAGATTTAGAATAAAAAATTAAAAGTATAAAAAATAAAAAAAGTTGTTGACATTATTTAAAACTTATGGTACAATTTTTATGTCTTGAGGGATTCCTTCAAGACG
>DIXX01000023.1:8799-24312 GCA_002428805.1 Cetobacterium sp. UBA6069 | reverse complement strand
CCCCTTTATTCATATTGTGTATTTTTTATATAAACATCCTCTTTTAGATTTAAATCTTTAGAGAAAATATTAGCTAATAATGAACCAGAAATAAGATGTACAACAACTCCAATTGCTGCTGGTAAAGCAGTTAAAGGATTGTTAAATTGAGCCGATAGCCCAATTGCTAATGAAGCATTTTGTAAGCCAACCTCAATTGAAAGAGTTTTTCTTTTTTCAACTCTCATTCCAACAAATTTAGCAATCATATAACCTACAAAATAACCTACCCAATTATGCAAGCATACAGCTAAAATTAAAACGAAACTAGAACTTAAAAAATTTTGTTTATTTGGTGCAACACACATTCCGTTAATTAAGATAACGATTAAAATTGGAAAAATTACAAAAACTTTTGTAAATTTTTCTAAACGATCTTTAACAAAGAATCGCACTAAAATTCCAAACATAGATGGTAATAAAACAATTTGAAGAATACTGAAAAACATAGTTTTATACTCAACATTTAACCATTCACCAGCTAAGTACATAGTTAATAATGGAGTTAATAAAGGTGAAATAAAAGTTGAAACAGTTGTCATAGCAACAGATAAAGCTACATCTCCTTTAGCAATATATGTCATTACATTACTTACAGTTCCCCCAGGGCAAGCACCTAATAAAACTAAGCCTATTGCAAAGGCAGGAGGCAAATTAAAGGCTTTAGCTAAAAAGAATGCAACAAGAGGCATTACTGTATATTGAGCTAGGCATCCGATGAAGACATCTTTATACTCAGTTATAACTAATTTGACATCTTTTAAATTTAGAGTTAGGCCCATAACAAACATTGTAATTCCTAATCCTATGTTGATAAGGGATTGTCCAGAAACTTTTACTTTGCTCATTTGGACAAAAGGTTCTGGTTTTAAAAGCGAGAATACCGAAACACCAACAACTAACAAGATAAAATATTTACTTAAAAAATCACTCAACTTATTTACATATTTCATTTTTATCAACTCCTAACAGATTATTAAAATAAAAAAGCTTAAACCAAAGGCTTAAGCTTTAAATTTCTTTAATCTGCTCAAGCCTTGAAATGTTGAAGAACTAAAACAAGGCTTGAATTGTAAGAGGAATAATCCTACTAACTTCAAACCACAGAGCATATTATTATTATCAGAATAAGTGTTGCTAATGTTTTTTTGTTAGTATTCATAATTCTTCCTCCTTTTTGTTTTTGTTAAGAGTTATACTATTCTATTTTTATTCAATTGTCAAGAAAAAATAAAAATATTTTTTCATTTATTTTCTAATATAAATTTTTTTTACTTTTTTCTAGAACTTTTAGAAGGTTTTGGAATATTTTTTTATCATATTCTAAAGCAAAAATTCCGATTGCTTCAAGATACTCTCTTATAGATTCATTTCTACTTAGAGTACAAAGACCTAAATTTTCAAATTCTATTAGGCAGTTTTCTGAAGCCTCAGTCATTAGAACTTTTCCATTTTTATCTAAACATTCTTTTATGAATTCATATGTCTCAGTTGATGAAAGAATATCCAAATTTTTATTTTCTATATTAAATTTTAAATTTTCGTCTAATTTTATTATTTTTTTAAATATATTCATAACTACTCTCCAGTAAATTTATTTGCTATCTACAATATTTCTTATCTTATTTAATTTTTGTGTAAAACATGTGTAAAACAAAAAAATTTAATATCTTTTTGATAACATTCTATTATAAATATACAGTCTAAAGCAGATTTAAAGTCAAGTTTTTAGTTTAGTTTTATTTCTTGAAATTATTTGAAGAAAATGATATATTATTAAACTATAATAATTTTATTTTTTTTAGGAGTGGAGAATGTTTATTTATACAGTTGTTAATATTGGAAGTGAAAAATCTTTAAAAGAGGAGGTGGCTTTAAAATATCCTGAGCTCAGCTTTGCATATTCTAGACCTGGATACATAACTTTTAAAGATAATAGTGGAAAATTTAATATAGATAGCAAGCTTAACTTAGTTTTTGCTAGAGCGTATGGAATCTCTTTAGGTAGAGTAAAACCTGAAAATTTGGAAGAGGAAGTTTCAAAATATAAGGCAGATGTAACTCACAGGTTCTCTCTTGTTTCAGGAGAAGCGTCTGGAGAAACTGCTAATTTAGGAGATACTATTTTAGATATTATAGAAGTTAAAGAGGGAGAGTTCTGGTTAGGAATGAGAAAAGTGTATCCTGAGTCATGGAGAATTTCGGGAGCTAATCCAAACCTTGAGCTTCCTGAGGCTGCACCTTCAAGAGCTTATCTGAAAATAGCTGAAGCCCTTATTTGGACGAACTATGAGTATAGAGGAGAGGAAAGTGTTCTTGAGTTAGGATCAGCTCCAGGTGGAGCGAGCTATGCGATGCTCGAGAGAGGGTTTAAAGTGTTTGGTGTGGATAATGCCCTTATGGATGAAGACCTTTTAAAAAATCCTAATTTCAAGCATATAAAAGAGCCTATGCAGAAGGTTCAAGATGCGGATGTACCAAGACCTTGCCATCTTTTAGTTTCAGATGTAAATGTTTTACCATCACTGATTTTGAGTCAACTTAAAAGATTCATGTCTATAAGACCAGGAATTCATACGGTATTCTATACTTTAAAAATAGGTGATAAAATCTCTGTAAAAGAGGTTTTAAAACATATCGATACATTTAAAACATTTGGATTTAATGAGGTTAGAGCAACACAACTACCAAGTAATAAATCAGAGATTATGCTTTATGGAAGAAAGTAAAAAATAGGGAGCCCACGAGGTTCCCTATTTTTATTAAAATCTTATTTTAAAGCTTCTCTTATTTTTTCTATTCTTTTTCTATTTACTCCAAAATCATACCATCCAGTTTGAGCTGCTGATCTTACATTTATTATTTTTTTCTCTGGGTTAATTTCAAAGTCTGCAATATCTACAAATTTGAAAAACTTACTATAAAAAGCTACTTTTAAAAAATTTTCATTGTTTTCTAAAATTTTTCCATCAAATTTTTGAACGACCTCTATAAGATTTTTTTTAATATCCTCATTTCTGTTATCAAAAGATATCGGTTCAATATAATGTTTTGAATCTTTAGCCTGGCTAGAAACACAGTTTGGTTTATTAGGGCAATCTTGTAACATAGTTTTACCACTTCCTTCTGCTAGTAAAATTGAAAAATAGCAAGCAAAAATTATTATTAAATTTTTCTTCATAATTTTTCACCTCTTTATTTGTAGTATACCCTATTTTTCAATAAAAAGACAAATTTTTATCAAAAGATTTATTTTCTTATATCTAACCACTTTTTATTAGTTTTTTCAATCTCTCCAAAGAATATTGGATTTGTAATAACAGCTATCTCTTTATTTTTATACCCTTCTATTCTAAGGTAACCATGTTCAGGAAGATTCGTTTTAAAGTTATATTTATCCCCAATAATTTCAGAAGATATTTCACCGTTGATAATTATTTTCCAAGAAATATTTTCCTTTGCTGAAATGCTACATTCAATAAGAGTGTTATTTAAAGTTTCACCAAAGAAAATCTCTTTTTCTTCATCTTTATTAGATATCTCATTGAAAGAAAAATCAATCTCACCAACCGTTGAGATATAACTTTTTCCAACTTTTAAACTTTGAAGGAGTTTATTTACAGAGAAGCCATTCATATGAACATAATTTAATGGTCTTCCTAAAAAACTTGAATCTTTATCAATAAAATCACTATGAGAATCACTTCCCCCAACAGCAAATATTTTATATCCGTTAATTAATAAACCATCAAAAGCTTTTAGAGCATCAATATTAAATTGAGTTTTTTGATCATTGTATGGAGAGTTTAAAACTTCAATAAGATCAAAGTCATTCAAATCAAGGTTATAATTAACTCCCATAGTAGCATTTAAAGGATGATTTATAACAAGTAGGGCATTTTGTTTCTTCACCCATTCAAATATAGTTTTTAAAAGTTCAGGATTTACCTTTTTTACTTTTAAAAAAGCTGAATAATCAGGAAGAGATTTCAAACCTAAAAAATTAAAATGTCCATTTTCCATCAAAGTAAGTTCAGTTGATGGAATAATTGGAGAGGTAGTTAAAGGAGTTTTAGTAGAAACCACGTTGTGGTCAGTTAAAAATATAAAATCTAAATTTAACTCTTTAATACCTTTTGGTAGATTTTTTAAATCGAGTAGTCCATCAGAAAATTTTGTATGAGCATGAAGCTCTCCTTTGTACCATCTGCTTTTTTTTGAAAACTGTTTTTCAAAATCAAATTTAGATATATCCATAAAAGATGGAGATTTATTCATATCAACATCTTTTAAAATTTCTAAAACAAACATCCCTCTAAAAGCATAAGGTTTAGCTACTTCAAGTTTCCAAATTCCATCAAGAAGCTCTCCTGGAAGGGTACAATTAGAACTCTCTTCAAAATTTTTACCACTATAGAAAATTTTTTCTTTAGATTTAAAAGTTGTTAAGATTCTAATATTTCCATTTGGGTCTTTTAATGTTACAGGGAAGTGTTCATCTGGACAATTTTTTAAAAATAAAATTATATTTTTTTTAATATTTCTAAAGTTTAAATTGAAAGTTAAAACTTCACACTCTTTTTCTGTGAACATTCCATTTAAAATCATAAATTTTCTCCATTATTACTTAAGATAGGACTAACATACTCCATAGAATCATATGCAACAGAGATATTGAATTGCAGTTTTTTAACTAACTCTTCAATCTCTTTGTGAGTTTTCATAGGATCGTGTCCAAAATGAGTTATAATGATAGGAGTATTAGAGTTAATAGAGTCAAAGCTTTGAAGCTTTGTTAAAACCTCTTTTAGAGTTTTTAAATCCAGGTGGTCAACATTGTCTTTATTACAATCTAAGAAAGTACATTCAATAACGATGCTATCAAACCTATAATTTTTTATAAAGTCGAATGTTTTTTTAGAATAAACCCCTGTATCAGATGCGTGAAGCCTAGTTTTATTGTACTTATCTTCAATTATAAAGTTCATTCCTAATTCACCAGCATTAAGACCAGTGTGTCGAGCTTCTATTGGGGTAAATTTCAACCCTTCAAATTTGAAAGGTTGAAAGTTTTTAATAGGTGTAATATTTAGATGTTGTGTCCTTTCAGCTAATTTAGATATATGTTTTGGCTTAATTCCTGATTTGATTTGTGAGTTAAGCCATTCATAAGAGGTCTCATTAACAAAAATATGAATAGGATCTTTTATCTTTATCAACTCTTGAATATCTAAATGATCGTTATGAGTGTGAGATAAAATAATTCCCTTTATATTGTTAAAATCTATTTTATTTTCTATAATTTGAGTTCTAATATCAGGGGAAAAATCTAGTAAAATTCTATCCTCTAATAAAAATGAGGATCTTTTTCTTAGATTTTTTCCTCCTAACTCTCTAACTTTTTTGCAATACTCACAAGAACAGAATGGATCAGGAATTCCACTTGCAGATCCAGTTCCTAAAAAAATAGTTTTCATGTCAATTAACCTCTTTCTGTATAGTTTTTCAAAAGTGCCCCAGAAACTTCAACGAACACTGATATTGTAATTAATGTTATAAGGGCTGTTCCAGCAGCATTAAAATCGTATGCTTTAATAAATTTAGAAACGATATATCCAATACCTCCGGCTCCAACTACTCCAATCACAGATGATTGAGCCATATTAGATTCGAATCTTAAAGCTGTCCATCCAGTAACAACTCTTTTTATGTTTGGAATAACTGCAGCTTTCATAATGTTAAGCCAAGAAGCACCAGTTGATTTAATGGCAAGAATACTTTCATCTCCTAAATCTTCAATAGATTGTAAGTAGGCTTTTGTTAAATATGAAACTGTATGTACAGATAAACCTAAAATTCCAGAGAAAGGTCCAAGTCCTATTGATGAAACAAATATAACTGCCCAGATTAAAGATGGAACAGCTCTTATGAATGACAAGTAAGCTTTTATTCCGATAGCTAACGGTTTCCAAGGTGTTGTGTTCCCTGCAGCTAAGAATGCTAGTGGAATAGAGAAAATCATTCCAACTAGAGTAGCTATAAAAGCGATTTCAAATGACTCCCAAACAGCTATTAAGACAAATTTGAAAACGCTTAGATCAGGTCTTCCAAAATCAGCTAAAATTCCTCCAAGTCTTGTCATTCCTCTAGAAAATCTATAAAAATCTAGATTTAATTTAAAGAATGAAAAAATAAATAGAAGTATAATACTTAACATGATTCTATTTAAAAACTTATCAGTTTCATGGTCTTTAATTTTGATTTTTCCAAAGTAGTTTTTATTCATTTAGATTATCCTCTTTCTTAAAATATTAGAAATTATTTCAGTGATAATAACACACACAACAATTAATATAATTCCCATAGCTGCAGTTTTATATTTCATTAAACTCAGATTGTTGCTGATATACATCCCTACTCCTCCAGCTCCAACTAATCCAATTATAGATGATGATCTAATATTATTTTCAAGAGAGTAAATAGTCCAAGAAATAAATCCAGGAAGAGCTTGAGGGATAGCTCCAAATCTAATAACTTGTATGTATGACATTCCAGTTGCTTTTAAAGACGTTAGCAGTTCTAAATCAACTTCATCTATAGTTTCATAGTAAAATCTGGTCATACTTCCTATATTTCCAACAGTTAAAGCGATAACTCCAGTTGTGATTCCAACTCCAAAAGCTGGAACCAGCATAAGTGCCCAAATAATATTAGGTACATTTCTAATAACTGTCATAAAACCTTTAACAGTAGTTCTAACCCATTTAATATGCATAGTCTTTTCTGAGCATAAAAAACCAAGTAGAAAAGATATAAGGGATGAGAAAACTAAAGATACAATAGCAACACAGAAAGTATCTAATAGCGGTGTTAAATAATCACTATAACTTTGCCAATTTACAGGGAGCATCTCCTCAGTGATGAAAAATACAGCTTCAGGAAGTTGTTGTAAAAACACTGGAAAAGAGAACTCCATTCTTCCAGCAATTAAAAGATAAATAGCAGAGATTCCTCCAATTACTAACAGATCAGTTTTTGCACTAAAGAACTTGATAAGTGTTTTAACAAGTTCTTTAGTTGAAAAATTTGTAAACGGTTTAGTAAAAATATTAGATGGCTTGATAAAAGATTTATTAAATGTTTTGTCCATAAATCTCACCTATCTTTTCTTCTGTAAGATTTTGAGGAACATCATCAAAAACAATTTTTCCTTTATTCATTCCAATTATTCTAGTAGCGTATTGTTTAGCAAATTCAACCTGATGAAGGTTAACAATACATGTAAGATTGTCTTCAACACAGATATTTTTTAAAGTTTCCATAACTATTTCAGATGATTTAGGATCTAAACTTGCTATAGGTTCATCAGCTAAAATAAGTTTTGGATTTTGAGCAAGAGCTCTAGAGATTCCAACTCTTTGTTTTTGTCCTCCACTTAATTCCGACGCTTTTTTATAGCAATGATCCTCAAGACCTAATCTTTTCAATATATTTAGAGCTTTTATTTTGTCCTCTTCAGAATAAAGTTCGAAGAACCCTTTTAGATTAGACATATAACCAAGTCTTCCATGAAGAACATTTTGAACAACTGAAAGTCTTTCGATTAAGTTATAGTGTTGGAAAATCATTCCCATCTCTCTTCTCACTTTTCTTAAATTGCCACCAGATATTTTAGATATATCTTTCCCATTGAAGATAATTGCACCACTAGAAAGAGGGTTCATTGCATTAATAGATCTTAATAGAGTTGATTTACCAGCTCCAGATGATCCTATAATTGCTACGAACTCACCTTTTTTTATATCTAAATTGATATCAGATAAAGCTAAAAATTTATTATCATAAGTCTTGTTACCATTCTTTATTGAAACTATATTTTCCATTTTTCTCCCTTTCACTAACTAAAATTATTTATTATTTTTATACAATTAATCTGTACTAAGTTCTGTTAAGTTAAGATTTTTCATAACTTGTCCAATTATATCGAAATCTTTAAGCTCCACTTTGATATGCTGCTCTCCATCTTTTTTACCGTAGAAGTTTTGCATAAAACTAGGGTCATTATAATTTAAGAAGAAGTTTTCTAACTTTTGCTTTAACTCTTTTGGTAAATCTTGTTGTACCAGCCATAAGTTGTCTGGAATAACAGAACTCTTATAGATAATTTTATGATTATCTGGAGTAAAGAATTTTCTATTTTTTATATATGAGTTTGATGAGATAACTCCAATATCAGCATCTTTATCAAGTAAAGCTCTAACGGTATTTGTTGTTGAACCTGTTTCATAAGGCTTAAATTTAGTGTTGAACTCATTTGTATCTTTTATAATTTTACTACTGATAAGATCATTTACTGGCCAAAGATAAGTTGAACCAGAAGATTGCTTTGTATAAGCAAAAGTGTATGGTCTAGTAGGATTGATTAAATCCTCTTTAGTAAAGCCGTTTATATTTGTATCAGGTCTTGTGATGAAGTATGAGAATTTTCCCCAGTTCTCTTTTTTTCCATCTTTTGCAAAAGAAACAAGAGGCTCTATCTTAGTTCTTTGAGAAGTTATAAAGTAAGGCATAGCACCAGTGTATGCGATATCCGTTCTATTTTTCTTAGCTCTTAAAGATTCTCTTAAAGCCATATCAGAAGATGGTTCAAACCATTCAACTTTCATTCCAACACTAGCTTCTAAATCTTTTAAGAATTGATCTTTAGCTTTTACTTTCATCTCAAGGTCTTCGTCAATTCCAAAAGCGATAACTAATTTTTGTTCTCCACTATCTTTTTTTCCACACCCAGCTATAAATAAAGATGTTCCTAATAAACCAAGTGTCAGTATTTTATCAAATTTTTTCAATTTAATTCCCTCCAAATTGTAAATTATTTTAGTTTTGTTTCGTAGAAGCTCTTAATATCATCCCATTTATAGTATGGCTTCATAGAACTATTGATAGGTAGATTAACCTCTTTTTCATTGTGAAGCATTTTAACGATGACATCATTTTTATCATTGTTGTAGAATAGCCACTGAATGTTTGTCGACATTCCTGAGACCTCTCTACCTAACCAAGTTTTATAAACATCTTCAACTTTATCTTGCTTAACAGCCATTCCATTAATTTCTAAAAGAGTTATAAATGGAATCATTGTTTCAGCATGAGCAAATCTTAAATTCGCAGTTATATTTTTATTAAGAAGAGCTTCATCACTTGTTTGAATGAAATCTTTTAATAATGGTAGTGCAATTGTAGTGGCGATATTTTCTCCGTTTTTACCAGGACCTTTTTCATAAAAATCATAAAGATTATCCACTTCTTCGTACCATTTTAATTGTTCTTTAGAGAAAAGGCTTCCAATACCTAGATCTACTCCAATATTAGATTGGATAATATAAAGATCATATATATTTCTAACAGCATCTGTTGGATTTTTTAAAACTGTTTTCCCTTTAGCATCTTTTAAATTAAACTCACCTTTTTCAAGTCTAGCTATAAACTCTTTTGAGAATAATTTGTTTAAAACTTCGTTGTTAAAATCTTTACTTTTAGCATATTTTTCAACATCTTTTCTCCAAGCTCCGTGATCTGCAAACTCTTCATATTCAGGTGAAAGGTCATAGAATCTTAAAATATTATCTTTTTTAGTATTTGTTGAAATTTTGAAATTAGTTGATGGTGTGTATTTTGAGAGTTCTTCTAAAAAAGCGTCTCTACTTTGTCCAGCTCTTTCAACATAAGTAGAACTCGCTATAATATCTCTTCCAAAGATTTCTTTATTATTTTCATAGAATCTTTTAGCGATTCCTCTTTGCTCTTCTGCTCCAACTTCAGTTAAAAGTCCATAGTTTCCTTTTTCAATCTCCATAATTTTAGCAACATTTTCTTTCAATTTAAGACCTTCAGGTGTAATAGCACCATCTTTTTCTGCTATTGAAAGTAGTTCAAACACAGATATATCATACTTGGGTGAAGAAAGGTGTCTAGAACCGTGTCTTCCTAAATGATTAATGAAAAGAGGTTTATATCCTGCAGGGATAGGAGTGATTGTTGATTTTTCAAAGTTATAAGGTTGCTTTGTTCCCAAAAATTCAAAATCTGATGCAAATGCTATTGACGTAGAAGTTGCAACCAGAAGCAAAGTAGTTATAAGTTTCATTTAATATCTCCCTTTATATTTTTTATTACATATATTATATAGGTAAAAGGTTAATAGAAAATTAATACAGAGTAAAAGATATGTTATTTTATATACATTTGAGTAAACAAAAAAGAGCTATCAAAATGATAGCTCTTTTATTTAAATGAATACTATATATTCATAGCTAAAGCGATAGAACCTAATAGTCCTGCGTTATCTCCAAGTCCTGGAGCAACTATATAGTTATCAATATTTTCTAGAATCTCTTTAGTTTGAACATAGTTATTTAACAACTCTTTAACATTTTTTCTAATTAAAGGGAACAGTTGAATTTGTTTCATAACTCCTCCACCAAGAATTATTTTTTCAGGTGAAGCAATAAGAATATAGTTTACTAATGCTTGTGCAATGTAGTAAGCTTCAATTTCCCAAGCTTTATGGTCAACAGGTAGTTCATAAGCTTTCACTCCCCATCTCTCTTCAATAGCTGGACCTGCAGCCAATCCTTCAAGGCAATCATGATGGAACGGACATTTTCCAGTATATGTATCCTCAGAGTGTCTTCTAACGAAGATATGTCCCATCTCAGGGTGTAACATTCCGTGAACTAATTTTCCTGAAGCAAGTAATCCTCCTCCGATTCCAGTTCCGATAGTTAAATATAAACAGTTTTTTAATCCTTTAGCAGCTCCCCAAGTTGCTTCTCCAAGTGCAGCTCCATTAACATCTGTATCAAATGCCATAGGTACATTTAGATTTTTTTGTAATTCACCAATTAAATTGAAGTCACTCCAATATTTTTTAGGTGTTTTAGTGATATAGCCGTAAGTTTCAGACTCTGGATTTGGATCGATTGGACCAAATGATCCGACTCCGATAGCTTCTACCCCTTTATCTTTAAAGAAATCGTAAACTTTTTGTAAAGTAATCTCTGGTGTTTCAGTAGGAAAACTTACTCTTTCTAATATCTCCCCATTTTCAGTTGCGATTCCGCAAACAAATTTTGTTCCTCCAGCTTCAATAGCTCCTAGTTTCATTATACCCTCCATTAAATTTTAAAAAACTTTATCATAGGTATAGTAAACAACATTTTAGTCATAATTTCAATACCTAAACTATTTTTATTTGGATAAATATTGCCTGTAAACACTTCTTCTCCATCATTTAAAAATATTTCGACTGAAGAGTTATCCATAAATATATGGATTTTTTCTAAAACTTCGAGAGAACAACTTCTGCTTCCGTCATAGCCAGCTCCAGAAATATTTCTATCTAAAGTTGCTTTTTTATTTTTATAATCATAAGAGAAAGTAGTTTTTTCATTTTCACCAATTCTTAAATCAATTTTAAAATCAGTATTTAAATTTTTTAAATCGATTATTAGTTCATAACAATCTCCAGAGATATTAAAATCAGAAAGATTTAAAATCTCATTTACTGTGATATTTTCTAAAGTTATTTCATCCTTTCTTAATTTTTTTAAGTTAGGATGTGGAGTTTGTAAAATTTTATTATTTTTTATCTCAAGAGTTCTTGGTAGAGTTAGAGAGTGTACCCAATTTTCGTTTTCAATACTTGGATGTTCTAACTCTTCAGGCATTCCCATCCATCCAATTAAAACATTTTTATTGAATTCATCAATAAAAGTTTGGGGAGCATAAAACTCAAATCCACGGTCTAGCTCAATAAAATTATTTTGGTTAATTTCTTCTAAGTCTCTTATTATATAACCAGATTGATATCTGTTGTTGTATAAATCACCATTTGCTTCTATTCCTTGAGGAGAGAAAAGTAAGGCTGAGTTATCTTTATCAGTTATAAAATCTGGACACTCACACATAAAGCCAAAATCACCGTTTATAACCTCTTTATCAAAACTCCAATTGATTAAATCTTTTGATGAGAAAACTACAACTGTTCCTGTTAAGTCAACTCTTTGAGCACCTATAACCATCTTATAGATTCCGTTCTCTATAAAAATTTTAGGATCTCTAAAGTGACGAGTATATTCTTTAGGAATATCTCTATCGTGTATAACAGGACCTTTTTTTTCGAAATTTATTCCATCCTTTGAAGTAGCTAAGCATTGATAACTTTCTCTAATGTCATTATTTTTAACATTTCCAGTATAGAAAAGATAAATCTCTCCATCTTTTTCAATAGCACTTCCAGAATAGCATCCGTTTTTATCAAACCAATCAGTTGGACTTAAAGCAATTGGAAGAGTTTCCCAATTGATTAAGTCTTTACTCTTTAAGTGAGCCCAATGTTTTGTTTTGTGCTCACAACCATTTGGATTCCACTGGTAAAATAGATGGTACTCTTTATTCCAATAAATAAGTCCGTTTGGGTCGTTTAGTAAACCGTGAGGTGGTGCAATATGAAATTTAGGTTTCCACATATTACACCTCATCTTTAAATCCAAGGATTATAGTTGCAACTCCAGCTCCGATAAAACTAATAAGTAATGCAATTATATAGTTTATCATAGATTCTGGTTGAACAATAGAGATTCCTGGAATTCCAGTAACTCCAACAGCGTTCATAGAAACCTTAGTGAGAGTAATGTATGCTCCACCTAGAGCTCCACCGATAATAGCTCCAATAAATGGTTTTCCAAGTCTTAAGTTAACTCCGAATAGTGCAGCTTCTGTAATTCCTAGAAGACATGAAAGAGCTGCAGGTAGTGCGATAGATTTCATAGTACTACTTTTAGTTTTGAAGAATACAGCCATAGCAGCTCCACCTTGAGCAACGTTTGCCATAGACCAAAGAGGTAGTAGGAAATTTTTTCCAACATTTGGATTAGCTAAAAGGTTAGCTTCTATAGCGTGGAAGCTGTGATGCATTCCTGTTATAACGATAGAAGAGTAACTACCACCCAAGATTATTCCAGCAAAAACTCCTAAAGTTGTGTAGATGTATTGTAAACCGAAAGATATTCCATCCCCAACAACTCTACCTAAAGGACCTATAACAGTAATACTTATGAATCCAGTTATAAGTATTGTTAAGAACGGAGTAACAATAATATCAAGCATATTTGGAACGATTTTTCTTAAGTTTTTTTCGATTAAGCTCATAACCCAAACAGCGATTAATATTGGTAAAACTGTACCTTGATAACCAATTTTAGCAAAGTTCATTCCAAATAGATTGAAATATCCAGATATTCCATTTCCAACAGTCCAAGCATTTTGTAGAGCTGGATGTATTAAGATTCCTCCAAGTGCAGCAGCAAGATATGGATTTGCTCCAAACTCTTTTGCAGCAGAGAAAGCTAAGATAATAGGTAGAAATACGAAAGCTGTATTCGAGAACATATCTAGAAGCTCAAATAATGATGAATCTCCAGAAAACCATCCAAAAGTTTTCCCCATTCCTAAAACTCCCATTAGAAGTCCACTTGCAACAATAGCAGGGATAATTGGTACAAAAATATTTGAAAGTGTTCTAGCAAATCTTTGGAAGGCGTTAAGATTTTTCATTTGATCTTTTTTAACATCTTCTAAAGATGATTCTTCTATTTTAGCTTCTCCTAAAATAGCTGCACAAACTTTATTAACAGCTCCTTGACCTAATATAATTTGTAGTTGTCCATTAGAGAAAAAAGCTCCTTTTACATCTGGGTTCTTTTTTAAATTATCTAAGTTAACGATAGTTTGATCCTTAACAACAACTCTTAATCTAGTAGCACAGTGACCAACAGTTGAAATGTTATTTTCTGTTCCGATATTCTCAAGAATAAATTCAGCAGTTTTTTTATAATCCATTTTGAAACCTCCAAAATATAAAATTATTTTTTAAATATGGGACCGTTCCCATATATTGTTTAATATATTATATATTTTACAAAAAGTCAAACTTTTATTTTTGTAAAAAGTATTTTTTAAACAAAAAACAGTCTTAAAGTGTATTTTAAGTACAGTTAAATATAATTTTTATTTATTATCTATTATAATTTTTTTAAATTGAAAAGTTAAAATCAATAGGTTATAATTTAGAAAGTAAATAAAAAAGAAAAGTTAGAGAGATGTGAGAGAAAATATGATAAAAAAATTAACAATAAAAGAGATAGCTGAGCTTTCAGGTGTAGGAAAAAGTACAGTCTCACGTTTTTTTAATGATGGATATGTGAGTGAAACAGTTAGAGAAAAAATAGAGAAAGTAATTCTTGAGTATAATTACGAACCGAATGCTTTTGCAAGAGGCATAAAAGCTAGAAACAACCGTTTTATTGGAGTGATTGTTCCGTGTTTAGATTCGACAATAACCTCAACAATTTTAATGCAACTAGATAACAGGTTGAGAATACTGGGGTATATTCCTCTAATAATAAATACAAATCATGATATCTGTTTAGAGTTGGCAAATTTGGAGAATTTATCCAGATTAAATGTTGAAGGAATTGTACTTGTGGCGACTGAAGTTAGAGATGAACACAGAGAGTTTGTAAAAAAGAGTAAAATTCCTGTTTTGTTTGTAGGACAGATCTGTGATGAAACCTACTCGATAGCCAATGATGAGATAGAAGCTGGAAAAATAATAGGAAATTATATAGGAGAATCCGGACATAAGGATATTTTATATGTAGGAGTAGACGAGAAAGATATTTTAGTTGGAGCAATCAGAAAAAAATCAGTAATTGAAGAATTAAAAAAATATAATTCTAGAGTAGAGGTTATTGAAAGTGATTTTACTATTGATAAAACTGAAGAGCTAGTAATTCAGTATTTAAAAAATAAAAAACCGACTTGTATAGTATGTGCAACTGATAATATGGCATTTGGGGCAATTAAAGCTTTGAATAGTTTAGGAATAAAAATTCCAGAAGAAATTTCAGTAGTTGGATTTGGTGGATATAAAGTTTCGGATTTAATTGTACCACCACTTACAACGATAAAATTTTTTAATGAATTAACAGGGGAGTTGGCGGCGAATAGCATAGTAAAATTGATTATAAATGAAAAAGTTGAAAAACTTCAAAGTATAGGATTTCAATTTTTAGAAAGAAAAAGCGTTGCAAAAATTTAAAATTAATTGTATTATACGTACAACTTAAGTTAATACTAAAAGGGGGATGTAATGAAGAGTGAAAGAGAAAAGATGATAGCTGGAGAGATGTATAGTCCTATGGATGATCAACTACTTAGAGATAGGGAAGTTGGAAAGAGATTTTGTAAAGAGTACAACTCAACAGATGACACAGACTATGAAACTAGAAAAAATTTAATGAAAGGTTTTTTGGGGAAAACAGGAGAAAATTTGCATATTGAATCAAACTTTAGATTAGAATACGGTTACAATATAGAGATTGGAGAAAATTTCTATGCAAATTATGATTG
>DIXX01000023.1:7972-8484 GCA_002428805.1 Cetobacterium sp. UBA6069 | reverse complement strand
ATAGCTCCAGGAGTAACTTTAGGAGATAATGTAGTTGTAGCAGCGGGATCTGTTGTAACGAAGAGTTTTGGAGATAATGTAGTTATAGGTGGAAATCCAGCTAAAGTTATAAAAAATATTGAAGTGAAATAAAAAAATATAAAGAGATTTCTACTTAGATGTATTAATCTCTTTTTTTTATTAAAAAAGAACTTTTTTTGATCTAATTGTTTGTTAAAAATATAAAAAGTGCTATAATGAGAACATATAACAAAACGGGAGGCGGTAGTTATGAATAAGAATATTAAAAGTGGTTTTGGAACTACATCTATTCACGGAGGAAGTACAAAAAATCCATTTGGAACTTTAGCAACACCTATTTATCAAACATCGACTTTTATATTTGATTCAGCTGAGCAAGGTGGAAGTAGATTTGCATTAGAAGAGGATGGATATATATATTCTAGACTAGGAAATCCTACGGTAACAGTTGTTGAAGAAAAGTTAGCTCTTTTAGAAGAGGGAGAAGCAGC
>DIXX01000023.1:3592-7863 GCA_002428805.1 Cetobacterium sp. UBA6069 | reverse complement strand
GAAGAGGATGGATATATATATTCTAGACTAGGAAATCCTACGGTAACAGTTGTTGAAGAAAAGTTAGCTCTTTTAGAAGAGGGAGAAGCAGCTTTAGCTACAGCATCTGGAATGGGAGCAATAGCTTCTACTATGTGGACAGTTTTAAAAGCTGGAGATCATGTGATTTCAGATAAAACTCTTTATGGGTGTACTTTTGCTCTTATGAGCCATGGACTTACAAAATTTGGAATTGAGGTTGAATTTATTGATACATCAGATCTTGAAGCTGTAAAAAAAGCTATGAGAAGTAACACAAGAGTGGTTTATTTAGAAACACCAGCAAATCCTAATTTAAAAATAGTAGATATAGAAAAAGTTTCTGAAATTGCTCATGGAAATGAAAATACACTTGTAGTTGTAGATAATACTTTTGCTACTCCTTATTGCCAAAAACCATTGACTTTAGGTGCTGATATTGTTGTTCATTCAGCAACAAAATATTTAAATGGTCACGGAGATGTAATAGCAGGATTTGTAGTAGGTTCAAAAGAATTAATAACTCAAATTAGACTTGTTGGAGTTAAAGATATGACTGGAGCAGTTTTAAGTCCAACTGATGCTTACTATATAATTAGAGGAATGAAAACATTAGAGATTAGAATGGAAAGACACTGTTCTAACGCTAAGAAAGTTGCAGAATTTTTAAATACTCATCCAAAAGTGACAACAGTATTCTACCCAGGACTAACTATGCATCCAGGTCATGATGTTGCTGTTAAACAGATGAAAGATTTTGGTGGGATTTTTGCATTTGAATTAGAAGGCGGAATTGAAGCTGGAAAAACTTTATTAAATAACTTAGAACTTTGTTCGTTAGCAGTTTCATTGGGAGATACAGAAACTTTAATTCAACATCCAGCTTCAATGACACATTCACCATACACAAGAGAGGAAAGATTAACAGCTGGAATTACAGATGGTCTTGTTAGAATCTCTGTTGGTCTTGAAAATGTTGAGGATATTATAGAGGATTTAAGAAGAGGATTAGAGTTAGTATAATAAAAAAAATAAATTTAAAGGAGTTAGGTACTTCCCAAGAAGCTCCCACTTCTATAAGTGGGAGTAGTTCACGTGGTTTATCTTTTTATAAGTAAGAGATAAAGCGTTTTTTTTATTCACTAAAGTTTAAAAAAATTAAATTTTTTCAACCAAATATGCTATACTAGAGTCAAATAAATCAAACTATATTAATTTATGGAGGAAAAAATGGTAGAAAATATTTGGGGAATTGAACAAAAATCAAAATCAGCAAATGATTTTAATGAAATTATAAAAGATGGAAGTATAAATCAAACTTTGGCAATCCAGAACATAATAGATACTCACATAGGAGAAGAGATTAAAATTCCGAGTGGAACTTATTTAATAGATTATTTAAATATTCCTAATGGAACTCATTTAAGAGGAGAAATAAATACAATTTTTATTAGTAATTTAGAGGATAAAGTTATTAGAATTTTAAGTGGCGTAAGTTGTATAATAGAAAATATTCATGTTGCTGGAAAAAATGAAGTTATTAGACCAACATCTAAAGGGAATCAAGTCGGTTGGTATTTAGATGGATGTTTATCTGTAACTTTAAATAATTGCTCTGCTAGTGGTTGTAACGATTCGGGTATAAAAATAAAAAATACAGGCTATAGTTCGTCAGCACAATACTATAAAATTCCAATTCTAAATAATTTTAAATCATTTAGAAACTATATTGGAATAAAAAATGATGTGAGAGGAGAATATTGTCAATTAAATGGTTGTATCTCAGCTGAAAACTATATTGGGTATTTTACTGGTGGTGGAAACAACATGGTTTCTAATTCACAGTTTAATAGAAATCAAAATGGTGCTAAAGTAGTTGGAGGAACAACGGACGGTGTAACTTATCCAAATAATTCACATGCTTCTTTTACAGGATGCCAATTTAATCATAATATAGATGACTCTATTAGATTTGAAAATGTTGATGTTGGTTATATGCTAACTGGGTGTCAATTTTTTGATGGAGACATAGTTTTTAAAGGAACATCTAAAGGTGTTATTATAAATGCTAGTGAAGGCGGAACTTGGAGTATAAATAGTGATTCACCAAATCAAAATATGATTTCAAATTGTTTCTTCTATACAAAGCCAAGTGGAAACTGGGAAAAGACATTGATTCATAAAAACAACATAGGAACTGGAGCAATTATAGAAGATACACCATCAGTTGAAACTAACATAGATGAAAAAGATTTGATTTTTAAAGCTAGATATGATTTCTATAGAACTTCAAATAGAGGAGTAACGAGTTGGAGTGCGGGAGGACCAAATATATTCTGGGGATCTAAAGATGTTGTTGTGTCTCCTAAAAAATATGTAGGATATGTTTTGATTAAAGTTATGAACTATAAAGAAGGAAGCATGAAGGAGTGTTCATTAAGTGTTGTGGATGCTGCAACGGATATTCTTATGGAGAACTTATTAAAAAATTATATTCCTGAAATAAGAAAGTTTGATGGAGAGTATTATGCTCTTATGCCCGTAAAAAAAGAATTTGATAGACATATCTATTTTATAGCAGGTGTTAATAGAGGTGGAACAAGTAGTGATATGGGAATGGCTTATGGAAGAATAAACTCAAGTAGTGCATTTGCATATTTTGGAACATCAATGCCATCAGTTGGAGAAGTAGTTCCTTTTAATACAAGTACAATAAACTGTGAGTTAATTGTTTGTCAGGATTATAGATAAAAAAAATCCTTCTAATAATTTATTAGAGGGATTTTTTTTATTATTTCATAAAAATAATTCTTCCATCTTTACGAGGTTTTGCTTTTGGAATTTCTGTATCTGGATAACCTAGAGCTATATGGCAAACAGGAGAAAAACTCTCATCTATATTCAGATTACGCAGAAGGTTTTTTCCATATTCACTTTGAAAAGTATCATGTGCACGTCCAACCATACACGAAGCAAGTCCTAAAGATTCTGCTGCTAGCATTATATTTTGACCTGCGATAGATGAATTGTTATTAAAATATGCCGATTTATTTGAACCAAGAATAGAGATAACAACAGGAGCATCATAAAATCCATTTTTTAAATTTTCATCATCAGCTATACTTGGTTGAGTTTTAGAAACAGTATTAAAATTAGTTTGGAATTTATCTGTGAACAAGTTTCTATTAATTTTTCCAAGTTTATCAATAATATCTTTATTTTGTATTACTAAAAATAAAACATCTTGCCTTCCCCCAGCAGAAGGAGCGTATTCTCCAGCTTTTAAAATTAAGTCTAAATCCTCCCTGTTAATCTCTTTAGAACTAAATTTTCTAATAGATCTTCTTTCTAATATACATTTAATAACTTCGTTCATAATTCCCACTCTCCTTAAAAAATATATTTATATTATAAAGGATATATTTTATTTGTAAATTAGGCACCTTTTTGTTAGCTAGTAACCTTTTTGTAACTGTTGACATAGTTATAAAATATTTGTTATACTCAGATATATATAAAGGGGGGATTTTTAGTGTTAACAAAAGACGAGTTACCAGAGTGCCCAGTGGCAACAACAATCCAACTTATTGGAAATAAGTGGAAATTACTTATTATAAGAAATTTACTTCATAAAACATCTAGATTTAATGAACTAAGAAGAGAGGTTCCAGGAATTAGTCAAAAAGTATTAACGGAGAATTTAAAATCTTTAGAAAAAGATGGACTTATAGATAGAAGAGTATATGCTGAAGTCCCGTTAAGAGTAGAATATAGTTTGAGCGAAGTAGGAAATAGTTTGAGGGGAATTATAAAGCATATGGAATCGTGGGGAATAGAATATAAAAAAAGAATATAAAATCTTGCTTTTATTTTGAATACGTGTTATACTTTAAAAGTAGTAAACTTATAACGCAAATTAATAAGAAATTTTAAAGCACTATTTTGAAAAAGTACTTCTTTAGAATGTTATTATGTTGAGGTAATAATTACTAACAAAAAATAACGGAGGTACTTAAATGAAAGGTACAGTAAAATGGTTTAACGAAGAAAAAGGATTTGGATTTATCACTGGTGAGGACGGGAAAGACGTATTCGCACATTTCTCTCAAATCAAGAAAGATGGATTTAAATCTTTAAAAGAAAATGAAGAAGTAGAATTCGATGTTGTTAAAGGTGACAGAGGATTACAAGCAGAAAACATTACATCAAGATAGTTGATATAAAAGAGTTCCAGTTGGAACTCTTTTTTTTAT
>DIXX01000023.1:0-3373 GCA_002428805.1 Cetobacterium sp. UBA6069 | reverse complement strand
TAGTAAAATACAAAAATCTATAAATTCGTGATATACTTAAAAGAAAAATAAAAGGATGAAAAATGGTTGAATTATTAAAAAAATTAGGAGTATTTGGGCTTTTTTTAGCTGGAATTTTAGAAGCAACAATTTTACCGCTACCAATGGAAACGATATCATTGCCGATATATTTAGTTTCAAAAGATAAAATCCCGTATCTATTTATAATGTTGCTATTGTCTTCAATTACAGGAAGTATTATAGGGTATTTATTTTGGAAAAGAGTGGGGCGAGTTTTTAAAAAGAAGTATATAAATAATGATGTATTTAAAAAAATTAAAGAATTATACGAGAAAAATGCATTTTTAACATTGCTGACATCTGCATTTACACCTCTTCCTTTTGAGGGATATGTTTTAACAGCTGGGATTTTAGAAATTGACTTTAAAACTTTTCTTTTAGGAGTTACTTTAAGTAGAGTTTTACGTCATTTACCTCAGGCAATTTTGCTTTATATATTTGGTAATAAGATAATAGAAAATTTAAAAATATATAGTATGATAGGAATATTTATAATTTTTTCTTTATTTTTAATAAAAAAGATTTTAAAAAGAAATTAAAAAAACTGCCAAGCAATAAAAATTCTTGGCAGTTTCTTTTTAATATCCGTTATATGGAGTTGGGATTGGTCTATAGTGGTTGTTATTATTGTTATTAGCAATAATTCCTCCAACAACAACAGCTCCAACAACTGCAGCTCCGATAGCCTCTCTTTTTCTCTTCTCTCTTCTGATTTCTCTTCTAATATCTTTTCTAACTTCCTGTCTGATTTCGTGACGAATATGAGCTTTTGCAATTTCGTGTCTTACAACAGGGTGTACTGGTCTATGGTATCTCGCAAAAGATGTAGATGTTAATACTATTAACATAATTAAAGCAAGAAATTTTTTCATAATTATTTACCGTCCTTTTTTAATGTTTCTCCAAATTTTGAAACTTCCTCTTTATTAAATACAATATAGTCTTCAGTTCCAGCAAAATCTAAAACTAACACGCCTTTAGATTTATCGTATTGTATATGATAAAACTGTAGAGCACTCTCTTCAGGTTTATTTGCATTTGCTATAACTCCAGGAATTTGAACTCTAGCTTCTCCATCTTTAAATGTATTTACTAAAACAGATTTAGGTAAGCCAAAAGTTACAACAGCTCCATTTTTAGTTTGTAGAGCAAAGTATGCATTACTATTTTGAACAAACATTCCTATTTTATCAGTTGATGTAGCTACATCATTTTTAACAATATCCGCTGCAAAAAGATTCATAGAAGTTAAAATTCCTAAAGTTGCTAAAATTTTCTTCATATTATTTTCCTCCCTTTACAGTATTTAAAATTTTCTTTGATTCCTCTTTTGTAAAAATGATTTTGAAATCTTCATAAGTTGGTGCAACAGTTAAGATATCATTTTTAAAATCAACATCATATAATTCAATAATTAAATTATTATCATCTAAGCTATCGTAAAATCCGATTACTTCTTTTTGAGAGATCCCTTTTTTAGCATCTAAAATAACATCATTAGCTAACCCAAAAACATAAGCCTCTCCAGATTTACTGTCTAAAGCCATGTAAGTAGCGCCTTCAACTTTTTCTATTTTTAAATTGGGAAAATCCATACTTCCTTTTTCACTTTTGAATTCAGCACTAAATAGATTAGCAGAAACTAGTACTGATATAGTAATTAAAAGTTTTTTCATCTTAAACTCCTTTGAAATATTTATTTGAAGCATGTGAATATAATATCACATCTTTCAGTTATTGAGAACTTGAAAAAAGATTGATAAGATTTGGTATTAAATTTCAATAGATTAAATTATTTTCAAAATAAGAATTTTATATGAAAATAATTTTGACAATAGAGATAAAATAAAGTATATATCATTATTAGGTAACGTTGGCGGGAGGTATGTATGAAAAAAATAGCATTAGGTTTAGTGGTTTTAAGTTTAGGAGTTACGGGATGCTCTACTGGGACAATAAAAAATAAGGAGATGAAAGAGATTACTTGGAAACACATTGGGGATTTACCAGTACCCAAAGGTTTTGAGAAGCAGTATGGAGTAGCTGGGCCTTTAGCTGGACATATTGGGGAGTATGTTATTATAGCTGGTGGAGCGAATTTTCCATATAAACCAGTTCTTGAAGGTGGAGCAAAGGTTGTCTATTCAGATTTATATTTGATGAAAAAAACGTCAGGTGGATTGGAATTAGTTAAGCACACTCATCTACCAAAAGAGATAGGATATGGAAGTGCTATCTCAACAGAGAAAGGAATCTATTATATCGGTGGAACTTATCAAACTGGTGTATCAAATGAGATTATTTTTGTAGGACTAAATAAAGATAAAACAGATATCGAAGTGAAAACAATAGGGAAGTTACCGTTTGAATATCATAGTGGTGTAGCGGTATTAAAAGGTGATGATATCTTTATAGTTGCAGGAAAACAAAATGGAAAAGATAGTAAAAATTTCTATAAGTATAATTTAAGCACTGGAAAAACTTCAGAATTGAAAATGTTCCCAGGAATAGAAAGAAGTCAGCCAGTTGGTCAAATTTTGCATAATGGTAAAGAGGAGATGTTGTATGTATTTGGTGGTGGAACAGGGGTTGCATTTACGGATGGATATGCATATAGTTTCTCTCAAGATAGTTGGTCAAAAGCAAAAGATGTTGTCTTAAATAATCATGGTATTTCTGTTTTAGGTGCAAACTCAGTTAAATTAGATAGCAGTAAAATGTTAGTGATAGGTGGATTTAATAAGGAGATTTGGGATGATGCAAATTTAAAATTAGGTTCATTAAAAGGAGAGGCTTTAAAAAATTATAGAGAGAGTTATTTTAATAAAAATCCTCAAGATTTTAACTGGAATAAAAATATGTTAGTTTATAATGCTAAAACGAATACTTGGGAATCAATGGGAGAGATACCATTTATGGCACCTTGTGGTGAGGGATTAGTTAAAATAGGAGATACGATTTATTCTATAAATGGAGAGATAAAACCAGGGGTTAGAAGCCCTAGAGTCTACGAGGGTAAATTGAAATAAAGAATAAAAAAAGGATAAAGATTTTCCCTCTTTATCCTTTAACTCTAACTTTAAATTTGAGTTATTATCTATTTTAATTCATCTTTAAAGAGACTCATACTTATAGTATCATGATATTTTCCATATCTGTATTGCTCTTGTCTATGTCTTCCATCCTCTTTAAATCCGACAGCTTCGTAACATCTTTTTCCAGCTTCATTAAAATCAAAATAGTTTAATTTTATTTTGTGGATATTCATTTCATCAAAAATGAATTTGCAAAGAACTCTTAAAGCATCAGAAGC
>DIXX01000036.1:4347-6236 GCA_002428805.1 Cetobacterium sp. UBA6069 | reverse complement strand
AATGTCACTCATGAGCTGAAAACACCTGTTGCTATAATTGATGGATATAGTAGTGCCATTTTAGATGGAATTATTGAAGATGAAGAGATTCCAGATATTTGCAAAAATATAAATCAAGAGGCTTCGAATATGAACTCTCTTATTCAAGAATTACTTTTCTATTGCAAAATGGAGTCAGGATATATTTCAATAAAAAAAGAAAATATCAATTTAAAAGAAACTCTAGAAAATATTTTAAAACGATATTCTATGGATTTTAAGCTAAATAACATCAATCTTAATTTAAATCTAGAAAATATAACACTTCTAAGTGATAAAAAACTTTTGGAAAGATGCTTAAATAATCTGATTATAAACTCTTTAGCATATGTAAATGAGAAAAAAAATATTGATATATTTTTAGATAGTAATGCAATAACTATAAAAAATAGTAGTCACAGCTTAAATAATGAAAATATTGATGAGTATTTTAAGCCTTTCTCTAAAAAAAATGATAAAAAAGTTAGAAAATATGGAGGAACTGGATTAGGATTGTCTGTTGTTTCAGAGATATTAAAAAATCTATCTTTAAACTATAAACTTTATTATGATGAAGTTGATGAGTTTGTTGTCTTTAAAATATTTTTAAAACCAATAACGAAAGGAGAATAAATGAAAAAATATATACTAATAACTCTACTTTTAAGTAAACTTCTTTACTCAAAAGAAGTAACTTTGGATAATTTGTTAGATACAATTAACGAAACATCTTACCAAAATCAACTATATAATTTAAAAAATAGTCAAAACGATTTCAAGGAAGATTTCTATAAAACCGGAAGGTACAATGGTGTTGCTGTTGATGGAAGCACAGAATATAAAGATGAAGAGAAAAGATATACTTTCCAAAGTACGGCGACTTATGGAGATTTTTATATTCAAGGTGAAAAACAAAAAGAAGAGGAGAATAAAGTTACCTATGGAGTTCAAAGAAGTCTTAAAGATTTAATTCTTTCTAAAAATGATAGTGAACTAAACAAACTCAAAATAACTAGGGATGTCTCAGCTCTTGATTTAAAAATAGGGTTAGAAACTCAAAAATTAAATCTTATCTCTCTTTATAAAGAATATAAGGATAATCAGTTTGAGTTAAAACTTAAGCAAAATGCTCTTTTAACACTAGAAAAAGAGAAAACTATTCTAGAAAAGTCTTATCAACTAGGAGCTATTCCTAAGATTGATTTAGATAGCCTTTTAGTTAGCTATAATAATATAAAACTAGAAATTGAAAAAATTCAAAGTGTTCTTGATAAAACTTTAGAAAGATTTTATTACGATTATGGTCTAAAACTTATGGGAGTTAATCTTCTTGATATCTCTCCAGCACAAACTGATTTAGATAACTATATCACTAAAGTAGGAGAGAAAGATATTCAAAAGCTAGAATTAGAAAAAGATATCACAAAAGAAAATATAAAATATATGAGATATGACAATAAGATGCCTGAAGTTTCAGTTGGCCTTGAAAGAAATAATCAAAATGATGAAAATAGAGTCTTTCTAAAATTTTCAAAAGATATTTTTTATAAAGACATAGAACTATATAATGAAGAGAATTCTCTAATGCAACAAGAGGTAACTTATAAACAAAAAATGAATGAAGCTATGGCCGAAAGATATAAGATTCAAGATAGTTACTACACTCTACAAAAAGATTTCCTTGTTTTAGAAAACCGTGCCAATTTAGAAAAAGCTAAATATGATATAAAAAAATTGGAAAACTCTCTTGGAAAAGTTAGTTATACTGAGGTTATGGAAGCCTTTGATACATATCTCGAGCTTCAAGTTTCAAAAGAGAAAGCTAAAAACTCTTTAAATGCATATATCTACCAAATTATAGTTAGGAGTGA
>DIXX01000036.1:680-4049 GCA_002428805.1 Cetobacterium sp. UBA6069 | reverse complement strand
GCTTCAAATACACAACCTGAAACTACATACAATGCCCAAAGAGCTAAACTTGATAAAGGAAGTGGATTTATCGATGTAGATGGAAGCGTTGAAGCTAACGATACAAAAAAAGTTTTCGTAGATAAAAAATTAAAAGTTAAAAATGTTCTTATTCAAGAGGGAGACTTTGTAGAAAAAGGACAGCTTTTAATAACATTTGATGAAACTGAAAGGAATAATATAAAAAGAAATTTAGAAAAAGAGGAGATTAATCTTTCAAAATTAAAAAGAAATTATTCTGTTGAAAAAGAGCTAAATAAAATAGGTGGTAGCTCTAATAACTCTGTTAAAGAGTTAGCTGAAGAAATAAGAACATCTGAAATCAGTATCGATTACTATAAAGAGGATTTAGATAAAACAGCTGAAAAAATAGAAAGCCCTGTTAGTGGAACTGTTACTACTCTTTATGCCCAAGAAAACTATTCTGTTAATACGGATGACCCTCTTTTAGAACTTGCAGATCTTTCAGATATTAAAATAATTTTAGAGGTTCCTGAGTATGAAGTTAAAGATATTAAATTAGATCAAAAATTGATTATAAAACCTGAAGTTTTCGAAAAGAAAGTATCTTATCCAGGTATTATAACAAAAATTTCAAGAGTATCTCAAGTTTCAAAAACAACATCAGAAAATGTTTTACAAGTTGAAGTAAAACCAATAGAGAGTATTCCACATATAGTTCCTGGATTCAAAGTTTCAGCTAGAATCTTCTTGGGTGAAGATGAGCCCGGGATAATTATTCCATCGACATCTCTGCTTTTTGATAATAACGAATATTATGTATATACTTCAGATGAGACTGGTAAAATTCAAAAAAAGATTGTTGAATTTAAAGATCTTAAAGGTGATAATGTAATAATCACTAAAGGATTAAATACTGGCGAAATATTCTTAACAAATCCAAGAGAATCTTTAACCTCTGGTGAAAAAGTAACTATCGCTATCTCTGAGACTCCTGGGGAATCTCCTAAAGGGAAAGGTAAGAGACCACAATGATAAAAATCAAGAATTTAGATAAATACTATATAAACGGTGAAATGAAGTTACATGCATTAAAAAATATAGAGTTCTCTATTCAAAAAGGAGAATTTGTAGCTATTATGGGAAGCAGTGGAAGTGGTAAGTCAACTATGATGAATATTTTAGGATGTCTTGACCACACTTTTAATGGAGAATATATTTTAGATGAGATTGAAATTTCCAAATTAAAAGATGAGGAGTTATCTAAAATTAGAAATAAAAAAATTGGATTTGTTTTCCAATCATTCAATCTATTGTCAAAATTATCAGCTCTAGAAAATGTTGAGCTCCCTCTTGTGTATTCTGGAGTTCATCATAAAGAAAGAATAGATAAAGCTACAAATGTACTCGTAAAAGTTGGATTAGGTGACAGACTCGATCATAAGCCTAATGAGCTTTCTGGTGGACAAAGACAACGGGTTGCTATTGCTCGAGCTCTTGTAAATGAACCTGCTATAATTTTAGCAGATGAGCCTACTGGAAATTTAGATAGTACTTCTGAAAAAGAGATTATGCAACTTTTTAAAGAGTTAAACGAACAAGGTAAAACTATAATTATAGTTACACATGAACCTGAAGTTGGTAAAGCTTGTAAAAGAGTTATCAGGTTCAAAGATGGTGAGATTATTGAGGATGTGAGAAATGCATGAATTTTTTAGAAAGTTTAAAAGGTGCTATACAAAATTTAAAAGGAAACAAAGTTAGATCATTTTTAACTATGCTTGGAATCATCATTGGAATCTCTTCTGTTATAACTATGTCAGCTATTGGAAAAGGTGGACAGCAAAATATTACTGGAGATTTAAAAGAGGGTGGGTATGGAAAATTTACAATCTCTGTTGATAAAGATGATGAAGAGTTTAGATGGAAATATCTTCTAGAACCAGAGATAATAGAAAGTTTAAAATCGACTAATCTTTTTAAAAATGTCAGTGCCAATATAAGTACTAGAGTTTTTATAGAGATTGGAAGAAGACGAGAGATGATACAACTTACAGCTACTACTCCAGATTATGAAAAAATTGATAAAGCTGAATACCTATATGGTAGATCTTTTCTTCCATTTGAATATGAAAAAGGTGAAAAGATTTTGGTCATAGATAACCTTACAGCTAAAAGTATTTTTGGAACCCCTGAAAATGCAATTGGAAATGAGATGTCTTTTGCTGTTGGAAGAAAAAATAGTCCAATTACCTACAAAGTTGTTGGAGTTTTTAAAAATCCATTAGAAGAACTTATAAAAGTTATGGGTGGACAAAGAATACCAAGATTTATGAGAACTCCTCTTAACACATATGACAAGGTTTATAATCTGTCTACAGGTGGATACAACTCTATAATTGTAGAGTCTAAAAATCCTGAAGAACTAGCTAGTGATATGAGTACAGCTAATAAGGTTTTAGAAGAGATTAGTGGTATAAAAGGCCTTTATCAGGTTGAAACTATGAGTAATGCTGCCGCTTCATTTGATAAAATTCTTAGTACACTAAATCTATTTATAACTTTTGTTGCTGGAATTTCACTTTTTGTTGGTGGTATTGGTGTTATGAATATAATGCTAGTTAGTGTTATTGAGAGAACTAAAGAGATTGGAATTAGAAAAGCTATTGGAGCTACAAATAAAGATATTCTAATTCAATTTTTAATGGAATCTGTTATTTTAACAGGAATAGGTGGAATTGTTGGAGTTACAATAGGAGTTAGTTTAGCTTTAATAATTGGATATTTTGTAAATATACCTCCTGTATTTTCTATTCTTTCTATTTCATCAGCACTCTGTGTTTCAACTTTTATTGGTGTTATTTTTGGAGTTACTCCAGCTAAAAAAGCCTCACAGCTTAATCCTATAGATGCTTTAAGAGCAGAATAGTTCCTATAAAATAAAACCCCGTTTTAGTTTTTAAACTTTACGGGGCTTTTTTTATTTTCTTCTATTTTTATAAAAATATACGATATATATTCTAGATACTAAAGCACCAAGTAAAGCTGCAAAAAATCTATGTCCACTACTTTGTGCCAAGAAATAAAAACCCCCTAAAAGGATTGCAACTCTAGCTAAAGATATCAAAAAAATAACTAAGGATGGATTTTTAAACTTTTGACTTTCTTTTACTCCAAAATCTAAACTATAAAAAAATAAAAACCCTAAAATTATTCCACCTATAAATGCAATAACCATCTAACTCATCTCCTTATGTTCAAATAATCTCTTCTAATAATTCTATAATTTTATTTACCATAAAATCAATACTTTTCCTTGCAATTAATTTATATTTTAAAGTAAATAATATAAAAAAAACATCCTTTATA
>DIXX01000036.1:0-535 GCA_002428805.1 Cetobacterium sp. UBA6069 | reverse complement strand
CATCCTTTATAATAGCTAATTGCTACTATCGAGGATGCTTTACTTTTATTTTGCTTCTCTTAATTCACTCACAACTTCTAATAAAAACTTTTTACATTGATCATTTTTTATTGTATAGTAAACTTCATGAAATTCAGGTGATGGGAATTCAGCTAATAAGATATTCATAACCATTCTATCTCTATAGATATCACTTCTATTTAAACTTCTCTCTATTTTTCTGAAGCTTTCCTCATCCTCTTCTAAAAGATTATCTACAATTGTATTTGCATTTTTTATCATAATCTCTAGATTTGTTAATCTATCTCTACGATTTCTAACTTTGTTCTTTTCGTAGAACTTTTTACCTTTATTTAATTCTTCTAAAAGTCCAAAAAGGTTTAACTCGGGATTTTTTTCTAATATATTTAATATCTTTCCATATATTACATTACTCTCTTTATCATCAGGACTTTGCTTTTCTAAAGCCACCATATATTTTTTTGAAATTTTTACTAATATCTCATTCATTGGAAATTCCTCCATAATATTTTCT
>DIXX01000045.1:3211-16752 GCA_002428805.1 Cetobacterium sp. UBA6069 | reverse complement strand
TGTTGTCCTTCTCTAAGAACTTTGTTACATGAGCTATTTTTGTATCCATATCGTGCTGATCTATTCTAGCTCTAAACTTTACCTCTTTAACAATAACTTGCTTTTGGTTTTTCTTAGCTTCTTTAGCTTTTCTAGTCTGCTCGTATTTATACTTTCCATAATCCATTATTTTACATACCGGTGGAGCTGCATTTGGAGAGATTTCAACTAAATCTAACTCCTTTTGCATAGCTAATTCTAAAGCTTCTGCAGAAGACATAATTCCTAACTGTTCACCAGTTTCAGAGATAATTCTTAATTCTCTACCTCTTATTTTTTCGTTGATTCTAACTTTGTCCGAAATAATAGACACCTCCTATTAACTATCAAATAAAAAAAACAGGATATAAAATTCCTGTTAAACTCAAATAATTATTAAGGCTAGCCCTAAACAAAAATTTAAATACCTTTATGTAGGACAAATCCCCACAAGGTGAGAAACAGGAAGTTTCTTCTTGATAAATCTTATTAATTGTCTTTAATAATTATAACACAATTACACAAAAAGTCAACTTTATTTTTTATTGATTTTATTGAGGCCCTCTTTATTTTTGAGGGCCTCTTTCTATTTTACTCTTCGCTTGAAGAAGTTCCATACTTTTCTAGAAGTTCTTTATTTTCATTTCTTTCTTTTTCTATTTGAACTTTTTTTATAGAAAGCTTTATTCTTTTCTTTTCAGAATCGATTTCAACTATTTCAGCTAAAACAAGATCTCCTACATGGAATACATCTTTTAAGTTTTTAATAAAATCTCTAGAAGCTAATTGAGTTGGAATAAACCCATCTACTCCCTCTCCTAACTTTACAAACATTCCAAAATCTTGAATGTTTTTAATCTCTTTTTCAATTCTATCTCCAACTTTATAGTTTTCTATAGCTGTATCCCAAGGACTTTTTGTTAAATCTTTAATACTTCCTTTGATTTTTTGCGCTTCTAAATTTAATTCAGTTACTTTAAACTCAACTTTATCACCTTTGGCAAACTTTTTATTTCCTGACCATGCAAAATCAGAGTTATGAATAAATCCATCTACTCCCTCTTCCACTTCAACAAAAATTCCAAATGGCTTTACCTCTACTACTGTTCCAGTTAAAGTTGATCCAACCGCATATTTAGTAGCTGCATCTTTCCAAGGATTTGCGCTAAGTTGCTTTATTCCTAATTTTAACTTTCTTTCAGATGGATTTAGCTCAGTTATAACAACTTTCACTTCATCTCCTACTTTTACAAATGTATTAACATTTACTTTTTTACTTGCCCAAGAGAAATCAGACGTATGAATTAATCCTTCAACACCTGGCAATAGCTCAATAAAAGCTCCATAGTTTACTACTCTTGTTACTTTTCCAGTCACTTCAGATCCTAAAGTATACTTTTCAGCAAGAATATCCCACGGATTTCTTCTTAATGCTTTTATCGATAATCTCACATTTCTTTTCTCTTTTTCAATCTCTATAATTTTAGCTTCAATTACATCTCCTGATTTATAAAGGTTTTGTAAATCCACTGTTTTTTTCCAATCTATTTCTGATATATGTATAAATCCTCTTATACCATCTAACTTTACAGTTAAACCAAAATCTAAAACTTCTAGTACTGTAGCTTTTACAACGCTATCTAAAACTAATTTATCAATTATTTCTAACTCTTTAGCTGCTACAATCTCTTTTCTTGATAATAGAATTTTTTTACCTTTTTTATCTTCTTTTATATCTTTTACAAGAACAGAAACCTCTTTACCTACAAAAGAATCTCCTTGGTCGAATGGAATCTCAGATAATGAGTTAGGTAAGAATCCTTGTTGGAAAAATAACTCAACAACATATCCACCTTTTACTTTTTTCAGAATTTTTCCAGTTACAATCTCTTTGTTGTTGTAAACTGCATTTAACTTTTCTGAACCAATCTCCATGTCAACTCTTCTCTTAGAAGCTATCAACACTAATGAGTCGTCCTCTTCTAATTGTGAAACTATTAGAACCTCAACTTCGTCTCCTACAGAATATCCTGCTAATTCATCTGTCCTTACTCTTACAGCTTTCGGTTCTCCCGCTACCTCTAAATATGTGAAGTTTCTGTCTGTATTTACAATTGTTCCAGTTACTTTTCTTTTTAGCTCCTCATCCTCTTTTATTGGCATGTACTCATTTAGTAATGCTTCAAAATCTTCGTAGTAATCAAAGTTAGACATTAAAGTTCCCCCTTATTTTATTTTCTATTTTTTTTATGATATCTTCTGGAGTTGACGCTCCGGCTGTTATCCCTATTTTCATATTTTCAGAAAACATAGTCAAATCTAGTTCAGTTTCATTTTGAACTAAATAACTTTTAGGATTTTCAGCTAAAGCTACCTCTAGAAGTTTTTTACTGTTCGAGCTTTTTAAATCTCCTATTACAATAACTATATCACAAGTTCTAGATAACTTTCTAGTAGCTTCTTGTCTTTCACTTGTCGCTCCACATATCCTATCAAATATCTGAGCATTTGAATAGTATTTTTCTAAATATTCTTTCATCTCTAAAAATTTTTCTTTATTTAAAGTTGTTTGAGTTAACACTGTATATATTTTCTCTTTATCTAAAGAACTTGATTTTAATTCCTCAATATTTTTAAAAATATTTATTTTTTTTCCAAACGAAACAATACCCTTAACCTCTGGATGTTCTTTATCACCAATAAATATTATTTCATCACCTAAGGCTTCTCTCTCTACAAGAATCTCTTTTATTTTATCTACAAAAATACACGTAGCATCCTTTATTTGAACCTCTTTTTTCTTTAATTTTTCAATTATTTCTGATGTTGTTCCATGAGCTCTTATTATTACTATATCACCTTTTTCCAAAGGATCTCTATCTTGAAGTATCTCCTCTTCATGTAATGTTGTAAATCCAATTTTTTCAATCTCTCTTACAACATCTTTATTGTGAACCACCATACCTAAAATATATTTCTTAGCTTCTTTATTTTGGGCCACTTCATAACAAGTTTCTACCGCTTTTTTAACACCAAAGCAAAAACCCATTTTTCCAGCTCTTATTATCTCCACAGATTTTACTCCTCATTAAACTTTTTTACTTCTATCAGCTCTATTAATTCAGCAATCATTTCATCCTCATCATCGCCGTCGCACTCTAGTGTTAAAACTCTTCCTTGCTCTGCAGCAAGAAGCATCAATCCCATTATACTTTTTCCATTTATAACTTCATCTTCAAAAATTACATTTATATCTGCATCATATTTACTTGCTGCTTGAACAAATAGAGAAGATGGTCTAGCATGTAAACCTGCTTTATTTTTTATTGTCACTTCTACTTTTTTCATACTATATTTCTCCCTTCAATCTTATATAAATATTCATTTAATATTTCTTTTATCTCTTCAGAATTTTTAGCTTTTAACATTTTAAATCTTATGTCTTCTAGTTCTGAAATCCTAATCTTTCTAACTAAATTTCTTATTTTTGGTATATATGCTGGCGCCATACTAAGTTCTCTAATTCCTAAACTTAACAAACCTATTACAGCTGCATCCTCTCCTGCCATCTCACCACAAACAGAAATTTTTTTATTTTTTTTCAATGCTGCTTTACTGACCATTTCTATAGCTCTTATTACAGCAGGGTCATAGCAATCATAAAGTTTTTCAGCTATAGGACTATATCTATCTGTTGCTAAAATATACTGTGTAAGATCATTCGTTCCTATCGAAAAGAAATCTACATAGTCTGCAAATATATCCGCAAGCATAACATTTGACGGTACCTCTACCATCATCCCAATTTCTATATCATCTTTAAATGTTTTATTTTCTGCTAAAAGCTCTCTTTTACACTCTTGAACTAGTTCTTTAGCTTCATTAATCTCTTTCAAATTAGTTATCATCGGGTACATCATCTTTATATTGTGATGCTCTGCGGCTCTTAAAATTCCCTTTATTTGATTTTTAAATAACTCTTTATCCGATAAAGTTAATCTCATACCTCTACATCCTAGAGATGGATTTTCTTCATCTACCATTTTGTAATAAGATAATTTTTTATCAGCACCTATATCTAAAGTTCTTATAATTATAGGTTTATTCAGTTGTGTTTCTTCAAACTCACGAGCTATATTTTCATATATTTTTCGCTGTTTTTCTTCATCTGGAAACTCTTCAGCATCCATATATATAAGTTCTGTTCTTAATAATCCAATACCATCTGGTTTTTTTCGACAAACTTGAGCTATATCTAAACGTCCACCTATATTTAGGTGTAAGTATACTCTTTCTCCATCAAGAGTCACCGTTTCTTTATCTATAGTTTCTTCAATCTCTTTAATTTTATTCCTATATCTATTCTTATCCTCTTCGCATCTATTTAGTGTTTTTATATCTGGATTAGTTATTACTTTTCCTTCCATCGATGTTGTATCTAATATTATTTGATCTCCCCAATCAACTGAAAATATATCGTTTCCACCCATCAATGTCGGAATTTCTAGAGCTTTTGTTAAAATTGCAGTATGTGATGTTTCTCCCATATACTCCATTATTATTCCATTCAACTTAATTCCACTATAATAAATCTTTAAAAGTTCTGATGGCAATAGCTCTCTAATAACCAAAATTTTCCCATCTAAATTTGAGTCTACTCCCTCTTCTGAAGTTAAACTCATAATGATTCTCTCGCTTATATCCTTTATATCTAATGCTCTTTGCTTATATATCGGATCTGCTATTTTTTCAAACATTTCAATATATTTATTAGAAACTTTCTTTACAACGGATTCTGCATTATTTTCTTCTTTTCTTATTCCTTTTTTTATATCTGTTATAAATTGAGGGTCATCTAGCATCATTATATGGACTGTTAAAATTTGTAAATCTTCTTTACTTATTTTTCCCTCTAAATTATTTTTAATCTGTTTTATATCGTTTTTAGCTTTCTGAACTGCTCCTAAAAATCTTTCAATCTCCTGATCTATTTTATCAGAGGAAATCTTATAATTTTCAATGTCTATCTTTTTTTTTCTCTCTATATAGGGTTGACCTATAACTATTCCAGGAAAAATACTTTTACCTACAATAACTCCCATTTTACTCACCCCTTGACAATTATTTCTCTAAAAAATTATACCGTATTTCTCTTTTTTTTTAAACTATTATTTCTATTTAATTTTTTTATATAATCTATTTTTTAAATTTTTTTAAAAAAATTATTGACTTTTATTTTTTTTTATATTATATTAATTTCAAGTTTAGCACTCTATCGACGCGAGTGCTAATAAAAAATTAAAAAGGGTGATTTTATGGTTGTCAGTGATAGAGAAAAACTTGTTCTTAGCGCCATTATAGATTTCTATTTACTTTCTGGTGAAACAATTGGTTCTAGAGCACTTGTAAAAAAATATAATATCGATCTATCCTCTGCAACAATAAGAAATGTAATGTCTGATTTAGAAGACATGGGATTTATCGTAAAAACCCACACTTCTTCTGGAAGAATTCCAACAGATAAAGGATATAAATTTTATCTAGAAGAACTTTTAAAAATTGAAAAACTTTCAAGAGAAGAACAAGATAGAATAAATTCTGTTTATGAAATTAAAATGAGAGAACTTGACTCTGTTTTAAAAAAGACTTCAACTCTTCTTTCAAAGTTAACTAACTATGTTGGAATAGTTATTGAACCTACACATAAAAAAGATAAAATCAAAAAAGTTGAACTTATACATATCGACGATTACATGGCTATGGCTGTAATCGTTATGGAAAATAAAAGTGTTCGTACAAAAAAAATATTTTTCGATGAACACTGCACAGAAGATGAACTAGCTAAACTTTCAAAAAAAATCAATAACGAGATTAAAAATCATCTAGTTGAATCTCATGAAATCGAGAAAATTATCGATTTTGTTTACAGTGAAGTAGAAGGAAAACTTTTCTTAGAAAATTCATCTGAAATATTTAGAGATAAGCAAGTAAATGATATCAGTGATGTTTTAGATATTTTTTCGAAACGTGGAAAAATTAAAGAACTCTTCGAAGAAGCAATTAAATCTAAACCTTTTAAAGAGGGTGAAGTTAATGTTATTTTCGGCGAAGAGCTAGCTGTTAAAGGTTTAGAAGATTACAGTTTTGTCTTCTCTGTTTACAACATGGATAACTCCCCTGGAATAATTGGAGTTATGGGTCCTAAAAGAATGTCTTACTCAAAAACAATGGGACTTATTCAACACGTCACTAAAGAAGTTAACAAAGTTATTAAAGAAATAAGTAATGAAGGAGATAGTAATGACAGATAAAGATATAAAAGATGAAATAATTGACGAAACAGTAGAAAATCTAGAAACGACTACTGAAACTCTTTCTGGAGAAAATGAAATAGAAACACTAAAAACAGAATTAGAGGATTGGAAAAATTCTTACTTAAGAAAACAAGCTGAATTCCAAAACTTTACAAAAAGAAAAGAAAAAGAATTTGATGATTTAAAAGCTTTTGCTTCTGAAAAAATAGTTGTAAAGGTTTTAGATATAGTTGACAATTTAGAAAGAGCTATTGCAGCTTCTTCTGAATCTAAGGATTTTGATTCATTAGTTAAAGGAGTTGAATTAACTCTTTCACAAATGAAGAGTACTGTTGCTAGCGAAGGTGTAGAAGCAATCGAAACAGAAAAGGCTTCTTTCGATCCTCATCTACATATGGCAGTAGCTGTAGAGGATTCAGCTGATCATGCTAACGATGAAATAATTGCTGAGTTCCAAAAAGGTTATAAAATGAAGGGGAAAGTTATCAGACCCTCAATGGTTAAAGTTTGTAAAAAATAAATTAGAAAAATTAAAAAAATTCAGATATATTAGGAGGTTTTTTAAATGGCAAAAATTATAGGAATTGACTTAGGAACTACTAACTCATGTGTTGCAGTAATGGAAGGGGGATCTACTACAGTAATCTCTAACGCTGAAGGAGCTAGAACAACTCCATCAGTTGTAAGTATAAAAGAAAACGGAGAGATTATCGTTGGAGAGATTGCAAAAAGACAAGCAATCACTAACCCTACATCTACAATCTTATCTATCAAAACTCATATGGGAAGCGACTACAAAGTTGACATCCACGGAAAGAACTACACTCCACAAGAGATTTCTGCAATGATTTTAAAAAAATTAAAATCTGATGCTGAAGCTTACTTAGGAGAAACAGTAACTGAAGCAGTTATAACTGTTCCTGCTTACTTTACAGATGCTCAAAGACAAGCTACAAAAGATGCTGGAGTTATCGCTGGTTTAGATGTAAAAAGAATTATCAACGAGCCTACTGCTGCTGCACTAGCTTACGGATTAGAAAAAGCTGGAAAAGAAGAAAGAGTTTTAGTATTTGACCTTGGTGGAGGAACATTTGACGTTTCAATCCTTGAAATCGCTGATGGTGTAATCGAAGTTATTTCAACTTCAGGAAACAATCACCTTGGTGGAGACAACTTTGACGATGCTATAATCAAATACTTAGTTGAAGAGTTCAAAAAAGAAAACGGAATCGATTTAGGTAATGACAAAATGGCTTACCAAAGACTTAAAGATGCTGCTGAGAAAGCTAAAAAAGAACTTTCTACATTAATGGAAGCTCATATTTCTCTACCATTCATCACTATGGATGCTACAGGACCTAAACATTTAGATATAAAATTAACTAGAGCTAAGTTCAACGACTTAACTAGAGATTTAGTTGAAGCTACTCAAGTACCTACAAAGGATGCTTTAAAAGCTGCTGGAATCAATCCATCTGATATCGATGAGATATTATTAGTAGGAGGATCTACAAGAATCCCTGCGGTTCAAGAATGGGTAGAATCATACTTCGGTAAGAAGCCAAACAAAGGAATTAATCCAGATGAAGTTGTTGCTGAAGGAGCTGCTATTCAAGGTGGAGTTTTAATGGGAGACGTTAAAGATGTATTACTTCTTGATGTTACTCCATTATCTTTAGGAATCGAAACTTTAGGTGGAGTATTTACTAAGATTATCGAAAGAAATACTACTATCCCTGTAAAGAAATCGCAAGTATTCTCAACTGCTGTTGATAATCAACCAGCTGTTACAATCAACGTTTTACAAGGAGAAAGAGCAAAAGCTGCTGATAACCACAAATTAGGTGAATTCAACCTTGAAGGAATCCCAGCTGCACCAAGAGGAGTTCCTCAAATCGAAGTTACTTTCGATATTGATGCTAACGGAATCGTTCATGTTTCTGCTAAAGATTTAGGAACTGGAAAAATCAGTAACGTAACAATCTCTGGTTCTACAAACTTATCTGCTGACGAAATCGAAAGAATGAAAAAAGATGCTGAAGCTAACGAAGCTGAAGATAAAAAATTCAAAGAGTTAGTTGAAACTAGAAATAAAGCTGATATGTTAATCGCTTCAACTGAAAAATCAGTAAAAGATTACGCTGAAAAAGTAACTGAAGACGAGAAAAAAGCTATCGAAGAAGCTATCGAAGAACTTAAAAAAGTAAAAGATGGAGAAGATAAAGACGCTATTGATGCTGCGATCGAAAAATTATCTAATGCTGCTCACAAATTAGCTGAGGAAATATACAAAGATGCTCAAGCTAATCAACAAGGTGGAGCTAACCCAGGAAACAACGCTAAAGATGACGTTGCAGATGCTGAGATAGTTGACTAATATTACTAATTAATATATACTTTATTTAAGGGATAGAGCTACTCTATCCCTTATTTTAAGAAATGGAGGATTTTTTTAAATGGCTAAAAGAGACTTTTATGAAGTTTTAGGAGCTGCCAAAGGTGCTTCTGATGTAGAGATAAAAAAAGCTTATAGAAAAGCTGCTATGAAATATCACCCAGATAAATTTAGTGGGGCTAGTGAGGCTGAGAAAAAAGAAGCTGAGGATAAATTCAAAGAAATTAACGAAGCATATCAGGTTCTTTCAGATGAAAATAAAAGAGCTCAGTATGATAGATTTGGACACGCTGCTTTTGAAAACGGTGGTGGAGGCCCTGGCGCTGGTGGATTTGGCGGATTCGGCGGTGGCGGATTCGAAGATTTAGGAGATATCTTTGGTTCATTCTTCGGTGGTGGAGGTGGATTTGGCGGATTCGGTGGATCACGTCAAAGAGGACCTGAACCTGGAGAAGATTTAAGATACAACCTTGAATTAACTTTAGAAGAAGCTGCTAAAGGTGTTGAAAAAATATTAAAATATAAGAGAACTGGTTCTTGTGGAACTTGCCACGGAACAGGAGCTGAAAAAGGTTCTAAAATGAATAAATGTTCTAAATGTAATGGAACAGGAACTATTCATGTTACTCAAAGAACTGTTTTTGGAAACTTCCAAACTACTCAAGAATGCGATTCTTGTCATGGTAAAGGAGAAGTTCCTGAAAAGAAATGTAAAAAATGTCATGGTTCTGGTATAGATAGTGAAGTTATTGAAAAAACTATCAAAATTCCTGCTGGAATTGATGACGGTCAAAAGTTAAGACTTTCTGGTATGGGAAATGCGAGTACAGAGGGAGGGCCTAATGGTGACTTATATGTTTACATCTCTGTTAAGCAACATCCTTTCTTTGAAAGAAATGGTGTAGATATTATATGCGATGTTCCTGTTACATTTGCTAAAGCTACTCTTGGTGGAGAGATTGAAATACCTACATTAAATGGTAGAAAAACTATTAAAATCCCTGCTGGAACTCAAAATGATAAGATGTTTAAAATGAAAGGCGAAGGAATTAAAAACCCTAGAAGCCCTTATACAGGAGACCAAATAGTTAGAATTAAAATTGAAGTTCCTGTTAATTTAAGCTCTGAACAAGAAGAGTTATTAAGAAAATTCGATGAAAGTTTAAAAGATAAAAATCACAAAGATAATAAAAACTTCTTCGATAAACTAAAGAACTTCTTCTCTTAAATTTTATTGAAAAGAAAATAAGCTTATGGTATACTTGTCTTAGAAAATATTATTTAAGGGGGCTATAATATGAATGAATTATTTGCTAAATATGGTGGTATGATTCTTACATTTGCTATTTGGGCAGCTGTATTCTACTTCTTACTTATTTTACCAAACAAGAAAAAGCAAAAGAAACATCAAGAGATGTTAGACTCATTAAAAGAAGGGGCTGACGTTATAACTGCTGGTGGAATTAAGGGTACTATTACTAATATTAGTCCTGAGTTCTTAACTATAAGAGTTGATAAAGGTGTTAACATCCAAGTGCTTAAGAATTCTATAACAAGAGTTTTAAAATAAAAATATTTACAAAAGGATGGGATGGATGACTTTCCATCCTATTTTATTATTCTAAACTGATGGAGAGCAATTATGAAAAAATACCTAATATTTTTTATGCTTTGTTTAGTTTCTTTAACTATTTTTGCTAATGGAACTATTCAAAGAGTTCGAATGAACAATAACCCTGCACAATTAGTTTTTGATATTTCAAGCCAAGTTAAACCTAAGTTTAATAGCAACTACGACGAATACAACAGATTACTTTTCTTAGAAATTGATAAAGTTAAAATGAATACTAAATTTAACCCTTCTAGTTTTATTGGAAAAAGTATTGAAAAAATAGATCTAATCGACTATGGAACTAATGTTGGATTTTTTATAAAATTAAAAAAGGGAACTGGACATAAAGTTTACTCTTTAACTAACCCTCATAGAATTGTTGTAGATTTAAGACCTACAACATCCTCTAAAAAAGAGTTTACTATAGCTATTGATGCTGGGCATGGTGGAAAAGACCCTGGAGCTATCGGTTTCAAAAAATATAAAGAAAAAGATATTGCACTAGCTGTAGCTAAAAAATTACAAACTAGACTTGCTAAAGATTTTAATGTTATTATGACAAGGAGTGATGATCGATATCTTACACTTTCTGAAAGAAGTAGAATTGCTAATAGAGCTAAAGCAGACCTTTTTGTAAGTTTACATTTGAACGCTTCAACTAATGCTTCTGCCCAAGGAGCTGAAATTTTCTATTTTTCAAAAAAATCTTCACCATATGCTGAAAAAATAGCTGCATACGAAAATAGCTTTGGAGAAAAATATGGTGAAAAAACTGGAAGTATCGCTCAAATTATGGGAGAATTAGCTTATAACAAAAATATGGAAAAATCCATTACTGTTGCTAAACCTCTAAATACATCTTTAGCTAAAAGATTAAATATGAGAGATAGAGGTATTTACGGTGCTAATTTTGCTGTTCTTAGAGGTTTTAACGGCCCTGGAATTTTAGTTGAACTTGGATTTATTACAAATAAAGCTGATGTAACAAAACTTTCAAAAGATGCGAATCAAAATATCATGGCTGATGAGTTAGCAAATAAAATTAGAGCATTTTTCTATTAGGAGGATTTATGTCAAATAAATTAAAAATATTTTTAATCGTTTTAGCGTCTATTACTATAGCTACTGGGATGTATTCAAATGAATTAAATAAAAAAAGTGAAGTTATTATTCCTATCACTACTCCTACTGTAGAAGCTATGAAAAAAGCTGAGATAACTACCCCTATTTTTTATCCTGATTTTAAAATCGGTAAGCTATCTGCACAAGATATTATTTTAAATTCTAATTTACTAAATAAAGAGGATATCTTAAAAGACATTATTGGACAACTTTTAATAAAATTAGAAGAGAAACAAATATTAAAAAAAGAAAATTTAAAATACGAAGTATACTTAAAAAACAGAACTATATACTTAGATTTAGATTCTAAAATCTTATCTTCAGCAAAAAATCCTGAAGAAGAGCTACTTTTAATCTATTCTTTTATAAATAGTTTATTGACTCCAGGTGGAGCCGAAACGGTTGTTCTTCTTATAAACGGAGCACCTACAGATAAAGTTAATTTTATCAATATTAATAAAAGTTATAAATTAAACAGTAATATATAATTTTTCTTAGGAGTTTCTTGTATTGAAACTCCTTTTTCAAAATTTGGAGGACATTTTATGGATATAGATTTTTTTAAAAACGAAATTAGAAATACGCTTTCTAAAAAAAGATATGAACATTCTATCAGAGTTTTAGAAACCGCTATAACTTTAGGAAAAATTTATAAGGTTGATTTAAATAAAGTTGCTATCGCTTCTTTACTACACGACTACGCTAAAGAATTCAAGAGAGAGGATCTTATAAATTTGTCTAAAGAGCACTTCTCGAACGAAACTGAGGAGTATCTTTCAAATGTTGAGATTTTACATAGCTATATCGGTACTTATTTTGCATCAGAAAAATTTAATATTAAAGACCCTGAAATTTTAAATGCTATAAAATATCACACAACTGGTCGTAAAAATATGAGTATAATTGAAAAAATAGTTTATTTAGCTGATGCTATTGAACCTAAAAGAGATTATCCGTATGTTGAAAAAATTAGAGATCTTTCTCTAATTAATTTAGATAAAGCTATCTTATTAGAGGTAACAAAAAAAATCGAATATCTTTTAAAAGAGAACCATGTTATTCATGTAAACTCTATTGAGATGCGTAATTGGCTCTTAAAAGTGAGCTAATAGGAGGAATTAAAAATTATGAAACAAACAAAATTAGATAAACAACTTGAACAATTAAAAAAAGTTTTAAAAGGAAGTAAGGCCTTAACTTTAGATGAGATTACAAAAGCTTTAGGATGGTCACCTAAATATAAAAAAGACAATAGAGAAATTCTTGAGCACTGGTTAGAAACTGGTGAACTTATGAAAAATAAAAGAAATAAATATAACATTCCTGAAAACTTAGGTTTTATTAAAGGTAAATTCTCAAATATTAAAGGTAAATTTGGATTTGTTGACACAGATACTGAAGGATACTTTATTCCTAGAAGTAAATTTGGAACTGCTCTTGATGGAGATACTGTTTTAATCAATGTTACATCTCCAGAAGGAAAAGGAAAAAAAGAGGGTGAAATTGTAAATGTTCTAATCAGAGAAAAAAATACAATCATTGGAATATTTGAAAAGAAAGAAAACTTTGGCTTTGTTAGGCCTACACAATCTTTTGGTAGAGATGTCTACATTCCTAAAAATTTCTTCAACAAAGCTAAAGATGGAGAACTTGTAGTTGTTGAAATGACTTTCTGGGGAACTGACGAAAAAAAACCTGAGGGGAAAATAGTTGAAAAAATCGGAAATCCATTTGATACTGATAATATGATAAAAGCTCTTATCCTAAGAGAAGGATTATCTGAAGAGTTCCCAGATGATGTTCTTGCTGAAGCTCGTCAAATTCCTATCACTATATCTGATGAAGAGATTAAAAAAAGAAAAGATTTAAGACATCTTCCAATCATAACAATTGATGGTGACGATGCAAAAGATTTAGATGATGCTGTTTATGTTGAAAAGTTAGATAACGGTTACTACAAACTTATCGTTGCAATCGCTGATGTTTCTCACTATATTCCAGCAGGTTCTAAATTAGATAAAGAAGCTGAAAAAAGAGGAAACTCTGTTTATATGGTTGATAGAGTTCTTCCAATGTTCCC
>DIXX01000045.1:433-2924 GCA_002428805.1 Cetobacterium sp. UBA6069 | reverse complement strand
TCACATGGAAGAGCAATTGATGTACAAACTTATAAATCAGTAATTAACACTGCTCATAGAATGACTTACACTAATGTAAATAAAATCATTGCTAAAGATCCTGAGATGACAGAAAAATATTCTGATATTGTTGATATGTTATTTACAATGTTAGAACTTTCTAAAATTATAAGAGCTATCAAATATAACAGAGGTTCAATTGATTTTGATCTACCAGAAGTTAAAGCTGTTTTAGATGAGAATAAAAAAGTAAAATATTTGAAAAATATTGAAAGAGGGGAATCTGAAAGAATCATCGAAGATTTCATGATTATGGCCAACGAAGCTGTAGCAGAAAAACTTTTCTGGTTAGAAATGCCGTCTGTTTATAGAGTTCATGAAACTCCTGACCCTGAAAGAGTTAAAAATCTAAGTGATACACTTTCTAAGTTTGGTTATAGACTTCACTCATTTGAAGACTTACATCCTAAGAAATTCCAATCTATAATCGAAGATTCAGAAGCTAGAGGAATAAATATGATTGTTCACAAGATGATTTTAATGTCACTGAAGCAAGCTAGATATGGTGTTGAAAATCTTGGTCACTTTGGACTATCATCTAATTACTATACTCATTTTACATCACCAATTAGAAGGTATGCCGATTTATTAATCCATAGAATTTTAAATATTTCACTAAATGGATATCCAACTAAGAAACAATACGGCACTTTAATCAACTATCTTCCTGAGGTTACTGTTCATATATCTCAGACAGAAAGAAAGGCTATGAAAATAGAGGATGAAAGTGTTAAAATAAAAGTAGTTGAGTATATGCTTGATAAAATTGGAGATGAATTCAAAGCTACTATAGTTGGATTTAATAATAAAAAGATTTTCTTTGAAACAGAAGAACATGTAGAGTGTTTCTGGGATGTAACTACAGCTCAAAACTTCTATGAATTCAACGATACTGACTATGTAATGAAAGACGTAGATACTGGTAGAGAATTCCATTTAGGAGATAAAATGGATATTTTAACTGTTAGAGCAGATTTACAAATGCTTGAAATTGAAGTTATTCCTACTGAGTTTCATCAAGAGTATACAGGGAGAAGAAAAGAAAGGAGATTTTAATTATGATATTAGCTAATAATAAGAAAGCATTTTTTGATTATTTTATTGAAGATAGGTTCGAAGCTGGTCTTGAACTTGTTGGTAGTGAAGTAAAGTCTATTAAAGCTGGAAAAACAAGTATAAAAGAGGCTTTTATTAGAATAATCAATGGAGAGATTTTTATAATGGGAATGACTGTTGTTCCTTGGTCTTTTGGAAGTGTTTACAATCCTGAGGAGAGAAGAGTTAGAAAACTGCTTCTACATAAAGGAGAAATTAAAAAGCTACATGAGAAAGTTACTCAAAAAGGATATACAATAGTTCCTTTAAATATACATCTTTCTAAAGGATATGTTAAGGTTGAAATTGCTTTAGCTAGAGGTAAAAAGAATTATGATAAACGTGATTCTTTAGCTAAAAAAGATCAGCAAAGAACAATGGAAAGAGCAGTTAAAGAGAGAGATTAAAACTACAAAAGCAGATGAAATTTTATCATCTGCTTTTTTTATTAGAATTTATATATAGCTCCTAAACCAAATGCGTCTACATGCTTTTTATATTTTATATCCTTTAAATTTGTATCTGTTTTATATTTTACTAAAGAATATGTTGCCATTAAATCAAGTTGAGCATTGTATTTATATTTAGCTCCCATAGAATACATATCCGCGTCTAAAACATAATCTGTATCTGTGTAAGTTTTCTCATTTGCTCCAGTATTTGTATATTGATATCCTGTCATAAGAGTCCACTTTTCATTTAATTCATAGTCTAGTCCTACCGCAACTTCGTATCCATTATCATAATTATCAAAGTTTCCTAAATCATCTCCAGCTTCTTTTATAAAGTAGTAATTTCCTGAAGCTAATAAAGTTGTTTTTTCTGCCACTTTATAAGATACTCCTAAAGCTGCTACTGCTGGAAGATTTCTTCTTCCACTTCCCTCAGACATCCATTGTTTTATAGCTGGGTCTTTTCCTATTATATCATAAAACTTATCTCCCAATACCCCTACAGAGTCCTTAAATCCTTTTCTTAATTTAGATTCTTTGTTATCAAAATCTAGTTTTGTTTCTGTTTCATATCTCATAGCTAGATTAAATCTATCATTTGGATGATAGTTTAATCCAAATATTCCAGAGGCACCAAAAGCTGTTCTTTCTGAATCTATATCAAATTTAGGCTTAATTACTCCTCCTAAAATCTCAAAATTCCCTTCACCTTTAAACTTTCTTTCGGCGTCAACTAACCTTAATCCAACTGCTCCACTCCAAGAATCATTAAACTTTCTAGCTATTCCTCCTTGAAAAGCAACATAATATGATTGTCCATGAATTGTTGAACCATGAGTAAACTCTCCTCCTAAAGCTGAAAATCCACTATCTGCTATCTCAGG
>DIXX01000045.1:0-164 GCA_002428805.1 Cetobacterium sp. UBA6069 | reverse complement strand
CTCCACCATAAGCAACACTACCTCCTCCAGCTATCGCTCCTGCATGGAAAAAGTATGCTGTATCTCCAGCTTTTTTTACAATCTGTAAACTTGGAACTACTGCTGATGGCTTATCACTTTTAAATTTTTCTCCATTATATTCCATACTATAATCTTTCAAGTGT
>DIXX01000043.1:10709-17243 GCA_002428805.1 Cetobacterium sp. UBA6069 | reverse complement strand
GAAGAGATTATGGAAAAGTTAGGAATGACTGAGTCACTTTATTTAGTTATCTGGACAACAACTCCATGGACATTACCAGCAAACACTGGAATAGCATTAAACGGAGAGTTTGAGTACGGAATATACAAAACAGAAAAAGGAAACTTAATCTTAGCAAAAGTTTTAGCTGATAAAGCATTCCTTGATATGGGAGTAAAAGAAGTAGAGTTAGTAAAAGAGTTCGTAGGAGCAGATTTAGAAAACTTAACTTATAAGCACCCATTCTTAGACAGAACTGGAAAAGTTGTTTTAGGAACTCACGTAACTGCAGAAGCGGGTACAGGAGTAGTTCATACAGCACCAGGACATGGTCAAGATGACTATGTTGTAGGAGTTAGATATGGATTACCAATTATTTCTCCAATTAACAACAAAGGAGTTTTAACAGAGGAAGCTGGACAATTTGCTGGATTATTCTATAAAAAAGCGAATAAAGTTATAGCTGAGCATTTAACAGAAACAGGACATCTGTTAAGTTATAAAGAGTTTGAGCATTCATACCCACACGATTGGAGATCAAAAACTCCAGTAATATTCAGAGCAACTGAGCAATGGTTTATCAGATGCGAGGGATCTGACTTAAGAGAAAAGGCTTTAAGAGCATTAGATGATGTTAAGTTCGTTCCAGAGTGGGGAAGAAACAGAATCGGTTCAATGTTAGAGACAAGACCTGACTGGTGTATCTCAAGACAAAGAACTTGGGGAGTACCAATTCCTGTATTCTATAATGAAGTAACTGGAAAAGAGATCTTCGAAAGAGAAATTTTAGATAGAGTTATTGGAATAGTAAAAACTGAAGGATCTGCAGCTTGGGTAAAATATTCAGCAGAAGAGTTAATCGGAGAAGAGCTTTTAGTAAAATATAACTTAAAAGGTTTAGAGTTAAGAAAAGAAACAAATATAATGGACGTTTGGTTTGATTCAGGAGTTTCTCATAGATCTGTATTAGAAACTAGAGAGGGACTTCACAGACCAGCTGATCTATACTTAGAAGGGTCAGATCAACATAGAGGATGGTTCCAAACATCACTATTAACATCTGTAGGATCAACAGGAGATGCTCCATTTAAGATGTTATTAACTCACGGATTCGTAAATGATGGTGAGGGTAAAAAGATGTCTAAATCAGTAGGTAACGTTGTTGCACCTCAAGATGTAATCAAAGTTTATGGAGCAGATATATTAAGATTATGGTGTGCTTCAGTAGATTACAGCGAAGATGTAAAAATATCTGATAACATCTTAAAGCAAATGGCAGAAGCTTATAGAAGAGTAAGAAATACAGCTAGATATATCTTAGGAAACTCAGCAGATTTCAATCCAGTAACAGATGCAGTAGCATATGAGGATTTAATGGAAATCGATAAGTGGGCTCTAAATAAGTTAGAGAGATTAAAAAGAACAGTAACAGAATCATATGAAAAATATGAATTCTATAACCTATTCCAAGAGATTCACTACTTCTCAGGAATTGATATGTCAGCATTCTACCTGGATATAATTAAAGATAGATTATATGCAGAGAAAGCGGATTCTAAAGAGAGAAGAGCTGCTCAAACAGTAATGTCAGAAGTTTTAGTAACTTTAACTAAAATGATAGCTCCAATCTTATCATTCACTTCTGAAGAGATTTGGGAAACATTACCAGAATCATTAAAAGATTCTGAATCAGTATTATTAACAGACTGGTACTCAAATAACGATCAATACTTAAATGATGAGTTAGATACTAAGTGGGAAGAGATTACAAAACTTAGAAAAGATGTTAATAAAACTTTAGAGTTAGCAAGACAAGGTGAAAACAAAATAATAGGAAACTCTTTAGATGCAAAAGTTATATTAAATACAACTGATGTAGAGTTAGAGAGATTCTTACAAGAGAATAAAGAGATTTTAGAAGAGGTGTTCATAGTTTCTCAATTAGTAATTACTAATGAAAAAGATGATTCGTTCGTAAAAGGTGAGGAGCAAGAAGCTTTATTTGTAAAAGTAGAGCATGCAGATGGAGAAAAGTGTGAAAGATGTTGGAAGTATTCAACAGAGTTAGGAACTAACTCTGAGCACGAAACAATCTGTCCAAGATGTACATCGGCGCTAGTTGATTAATTATTCATAGAGGTGAGCTGTGTTATATATAGGGATAATATTTGTATTAGTTTTTCTAGATCAAATCTCAAAATATGAAATAGACACTTGGTTAATAGAAGGAGAAACGTTCCCTGTAATTGGGGACTTTTTCCATCTAACATATGTAAAAAATAGAGGGATAGCTTTTGGAATGTTTCAAGGAAAGTTAGACATAATCTCTATACTTACAGTTGTAGTGATACTTGGACTAGGTTTTTATTTTTATAAAAATAAAGAGAAGTTTTCAGTTGTTGAAAAATTAGGATATTCATTTATTTTAGGTGGAGCAATCGGTAATATAATCGATAGAATATATAGAGGTTTTGTTATTGATATGATTGACTTTAGAGGAATATGGGTATTTGTATTTAACTTAGCTGATGTTTGGATAAATATAGGAGTTATTCTAATAATAATAGATAGCTTATTAGAAAGTAAAAGTAAAAAGAGAAATTAGGAGGAAGTAAAATGACATTTCAAGAGATGATATTTGCTCTTCAACAGTATTGGAGTTCAAAAGGGTGTATCATTGGAAATCCATATGATATAGAGACGGGAGCTGGAACATTTAACCCGAATACATTTTTAATGTCTTTAGGACCAGAGCCTTGGAATATAGCATATGTTGAACCATCAAGAAGACCAAAGGATGGAAGATATGGGGAGAACCCAAACAGGGTTTATCAACATCATCAATTCCAAGTTATAATGAAACCATCACCAGACAATATTCAAGAATTATACTTAGAATCTTTAAGAGTTTTAGGAATAGATCCTTTAAAGCATGATATACGTTTTGTTGAAGATGACTGGGAATCACCAACGTTAGGAGCTTGGGGATTAGGATGGGAAGTATGGTTAGATGGAATGGAAGTAACTCAGTTTACATATTTCCAACAAGTTGGAGGATTGGAGTTAGATGTTGTTCCTGTTGAGATAACATATGGACTAGAAAGATTGGCGCTATACATTCAAAATAAAGAGAATGTTTATGATTTAGAGTGGGCTCCAGGAATTAAATATGGAGACATGAGATACCAGTACGAATACGAAAACTCTAAATATTCATTTGAAGTAGCAGATTTAGAAAATCACTTCAGATGGTTCGATGACTATGAGAAGGAAGCTGATAGAGCACTAAACGAAAACTTAGTAATGCCAGCATATGACTATGTTTTAAAATGTTCTCACGTATTTAATGTTCTTGACTCAAGAGGAGCAATCTCTACAACTGAGAGAATGTCTTATATTTTAAGAGTTAGAAACCTAGCTAAAAGATGTGCAGAAGTATTTGTACAAAACAGAAAAGAACTAGGATACCCTTTACTAAAAAAGAAGTAAAAGGAAAAAAGAGGAGGAATAGAAAGTGAGATTACTTTTTGAAATAGGGATGGAAGAACTACCTGCAAGATTCCTTGTTCAAACTCTAAAAGAGATGAAAGAGAATTTAGAAGGTAAATTAAATGATAAAAGAATAAAGTTCGAAGAGATAAAAACTTTTGGAACACCTAGAAGACTTGTTGTTTTAGTTGAGGGATTAGCTGAAACTCAAGAGGATTTAGATATTTTAAATATGGGACCTGCAAAGCAAGTTGCATTTGGTGAAAATGGAGAGATTTCAAGAGCTGGATTAGGATTTGCTAAATCTCAAGGAGTAGAAGCGACTGATTTAGAAATTATTGAAACTCCAAAAGGTGAATACATAGCTGTAAGAAAGTTTTTAAAAGGAGAATGCACAAAAGCACTTCTTTCAGAACTTTTAAAAGAGTTAGTATTAGAGATTAATTTCCCAAAATCAATGAAGTGGGGAGAAAAAAAATTAAAGTTTGCTAGACCGATTCAATGGTTCTTAGCTTTAGTAGATGAAGAGGTAGTAAACTTTGAAATAGAGGGAATTAAAAGTGGAAAAGCTTCAAGAGGTCATAGATTCTTTGGAAGTAACTTTGAAATTTCAACTATAGATGAATACTTCGAAAAAATTAAAGAAAATAATGTTATTATAGATATTGAAGAGAGAAAAGAGTTAATCAAAAAACTTATAAAAGAGAATTGTGAAGAGACTGGAGAGACAGTTTTAATAGATGAAGAGCTATTAAAAGAGGTTGCTAACTTAGTTGAATATCCGTTCCCTATAGTTGGAACATTTAACTCAGATTTCTTAGAGGTTCCTCAAGATGTTTTAATAATATCTATGCAAGTTCATCAAAGATACTTCCCAATCTTAGACTTAGAAGGAAAATTACTACCTAAATTCGTTGTTGTTAGAAACGGAATAGAGGATTCTGAGCATGTAAGAAAAGGAAATGAAAAGGTTTTATCAGCAAGACTTGCTGATGCTAGATTCTTCTACCATGAAGATTTAAAGAAGCCTTTAATTGAAAATGTAGAGAAATTAAAACAAGTTGTATTCCAAAAAGATTTAGGAACAATTTATAACAAGATTGAAAGATCTAAAAAAATTGCAGACTATTTAATCGAAGCTATTGGAATGGAAACTAGAAGAGAAACTGTTGAAAGAACAATTCTTTTAGCAAAAGCAGATTTAGTATCTAATATGATTGGAGAAAAAGAGTTTACAAAACTTCAAGGATTTATGGGAGCAGATTATGCACTTAAATCTGGAGAATCAGAATTAGTAGCTAAAGGGATTGAAGAGCACTACTACCCGAGATACCAAGGTGATTTATTACCAAAAGGTGTTGAAGGAATCGTAGCTGGAATATCTGATAGAGTGGATACACTTTGTGGATGTTTCGGAGTTGGAATAATTCCAAGTGGTTCTAAAGATCCATTTGCATTAAGAAGAGCAGCCTTAGGAATTGTAAATGTAATTTTAGATTCTAACTTAAATATCTCTTTAAAAGCTTTAGTAGAAAGAGCAGTAGATACTCTAGAAGCAGCAGGAGTTTTAAAAAGAGATAAAGCTGAAGTTATAAATGAAATTATGGAGTTCTTCAAGCAAAGAGCACTTAATATATTTACTGAGATGGGGTATTCAAAAGATATCGTGTCAGCTGTTGTAGATAAGAGTTTCGACAACTTAGTAGATACTATATTAAGAATAAAAGCTGTAGATGAATTTACAAAAATGGATAGTTTCAATAACTTAGTTTCATTAATGAAAAGAGTAGGAAATATCTCTAAAGGATTTGAGGGAGTAATGGTAAATTCAGATCTTTTAGTTGAAGAGATTGAAAAAGAACTGTTCCAAAAATCACAAGAAGTTGCAAGAGATGCAGAAGAGATGTTAGTAGCTAAAAACTATATAGGATACTTAAATGTAATCTTATCAACAGAGGATATTATCAATAGATACTTCGAATCTATAATGGTTATGGATAAAGATGAAGCTATAAAAAATAATAGACTTTCTCAACTTAATTACATTGCAACAATCTTCAATAAAATGGTTAACTTAACATTAATTGAAGAAAAAAAATAAAAAAGTATTGACTAAAAGATACAAATACGATATAATTTATCAGTAAAAACAAAAACAAAAAAATCATCAAGAGAGACTGAGGGACTGGCCCTATGACGTTTCAGCAACCTACCTTAGAGGTGTGGTGCTAATTCCAGAAAGATGACCTATAAAGAGCTTTTAGCCTTTTATCTTTCTGGAGAGATAAAAGGCTTTTTTTTATCTCTTTTGATTAATTATTAGGAGGAACAAATGAAAAATTTAACTTACTTTACTTCGGAGTGTGTATCACCAGGACATCCAGACAAAATAGCAGATCAAATATCGGATGCGGTATTAGATGCATGTATAAAAAATGACCCAGCAGCAAGAGTTGCTTGTGAGGTGTTCTGTACAACAGGACAAGTAATCGTAGGTGGAGAAATTACAACTACAACTTATATCGATATCCAAGATATCGTAAGAAATAAAATAGATGAAATTGGATACAAACAAGGAATGGGGTTTGATTCTGACTGTGGAGTTTTAAATGCGATCCACTCTCAATCACCTGATATCGCTATGGGAGTAGACGTTGGAGGAGCAGGAGATCAAGGTATAATGTTCGGAGGAGCAGTAAAAGAAACTCCTGAATTAATGCCGTTAGCTTTAGTTTTAGCAAGAGAAATCATTGTAAAGTTAACAAGATTAACAAGATCGAAAGAGTTAGCTTGGGCTAGACCAGATGCAAAATCACAAGTGACTTTAGCATATGATGAAAATGGTGCGGTTGTAGGAGTTGATACTGTGGTAGTTTCAGTTCAACATAATCCAGAAGTAACTCAAGAGCAGATTCATCACGATGTAAAAGAGTTTGTAATAAAGCCAGTGTTAGAGGCTTACAACTTAAATGCAGAAGAGGTTAAGCATTACCACATCAACCCAACAGGAAGATTCGTAATAGGAGG
>DIXX01000043.1:7810-10488 GCA_002428805.1 Cetobacterium sp. UBA6069 | reverse complement strand
CCACACGGAGATACTGGATTAACAGGAAGAAAGATAATCGTAGATACTTACGGTGGATTCTTTAGACACGGTGGAGGAGCGTTCTCTGGAAAAGATCCTTCAAAAGTTGATAGATCAGCAGCTTACGCAGCTAGATGGGTTGCAAAAAATATCGTAGCAGCAGATTTAGCTGACAAATGTGAAGTTCAACTTTCTTATGCAATAGGAGTAGTAGAACCTACATCTGTAAAAGTGGAAACTTTTGGAACTGGAAAAGTTGAAGAGATTAAGTTAGCTGAAGCTGTTCAAAATGTTTTTGATTTAACACCTAGAGGAATCGAAAGAGATCTAGAGTTAAGAAGTGGAAACTTTAATTATCAAGATTTAGCAGCTTTCGGACATATCGGAAGAACTGATTTAGATTTACCTTGGGAAAGAGTAAATAAAGTTGAAGAGTTAAAAGCTCTTTTAGCTAGATAATAGTATACAAAAAAAGGGAAGAATATTCTTCCCTTTTTTCTTTTTTAATGTTAAGCTATAGAAAAAAATATAGGAGAGGATAGTATGAAATATTTATTTTTAAATTACCCGAAATGTTCAACATGTGTTAAAGCTAGGAAATGGTTAGAAGAGAATGGAATAGAATTTGATGCTAGACATATTGTTGAAAATAATCCAACAAAAGATGAGTTGAAAAAATGGTTAGAATTAAGTGGATTGCCTATAAAGAAATTTTTTAATACAAGTGGTATTCTTTATAGAGAGATGAATTTAAAAGAAAAAGTTGCTGAAAATAATGAAGATGAACTTTTAGAAATACTTTCGACAAATGGTATGTTGGTAAAAAGGCCTTTAATTATCGGAGAGGATAAAGTTTTAATTGGCTTTAAAGAAAAAGATTGGGAAGTTTTAAAAAAATAAAAAAACTTGTTGACAATATTTAAAAAAAATGGTACTATTATTATGTAGCAACGACGCAGAAGCGTAAGTTGCCCCGTTCGTTCAACGGTTAGGACAATAGATTTTCACTCTATAAACAGGGGTTCGATTCCCCTACGGGGTACCATCGGAAGCATAGCTCAGTTGGGAGAGCACCTGCCTTACAAGCAGGGGGTCACTGGTTCAAGTCCAGTTGTTTCCACCATATATGAACTTTAAAGCACTTATGTGCTTTTTTTTTATTTTATATAATTTTAAAAATGTGTTTTGAGTAAAAAAAAAGGATATATAGTTTAATATCCTCTTATAACTCTTTTTTTAAAAGATTAGTTGTATCTAATTTGTATGATTCTTTATTATTTAGAAAGTTAATAACATCCTCTGTTAAATCTACACCACCATAAATTGTGGCACTTTTTTCAATAACCATTTCTAAGTTTTTTTGTTTTCCTATTAATATTGAAACAGAATCAATTTCAAATTTAATATCATATATAAAATTTTGTTGCTCTTCTTGGAAATCTCTTTCAGAAATTTCAATTTTATCTTGAAATTGTTTTTTTAAGTCTAATAATTTTTTTTTATCCTCTTCAGTAATTTTTGATTTTGATTTGATAACTTTTTCTCTTTCTAATAAACTTTGTCTTAACCCTTCAATCTCTGAATTTAATTCTAATCGTTTATTTTCAAGTTTTTCTTCCATCTCATAACGTTTATTGTATTGGCTAAAAATATATTCAGAGTCAATAACTCCTATATTAAGCCCAAAAGCTGAAGTGGTCATAAAAAGCAATAGAAATAAAATATTCATAAAATTACTCCTTTTTGTGGAATTTTATTCTTATTATACCCTATTTTGACAATATTTGATATAATATTTATAAAGAAAAATAAAAAGAGGATGGGTAGATGAATAAGAAACTAAAAATATTTTTACTTTTGATACAGATATTAGGAATCGGACTTTCTTTATATTATAAAAAATTCTTATTAACTGTGGCAGTCTTGTTGATGCTAGTATTTAATTTATATGTATTTTTTAAATGGAAGAAAATAAAGATGAAAAATAACTTTATTTTGAGATCTTTTATTATTTCAGATGTTATATTATTTTGTTTTTTTATATTGATGTTTAGAATGGTTCAAATTCAATTGTTTGATTCTGAGAATTATAAAGAAGCGATAAATAAACAAGTAAACGTGGAAAGAAAAGAAGGAGGAGAAAGAGGAAATATATACGATTCAAAAGGTAAGGGATTAGCTTATAGTATAAATATGTATGAGTTGTCACTCGATCCTAAAAGATTTATAAAATCTACAGAAGCACCAGCAGCATTGAAAGAGCTTGTAGAAAAAAAGTATATTAGAGAAAACTATAAACCGCTTTTAAATACGATAAATAAACTCGGAAAGGAAGAAAGAGTCTACAAAAGATTAAATAGAAATATAGATGATGTTGAGAAAAAAGAGATTGAGAATATCTTAGAAAAATATAAAATAAAAGGAAAAAATATAATATTTTTAACAGGAAGAAAAGAGAGACGTTATTATAAAGCTGATCAATATTTCTTTTTAGTTGGAAATATAGGATTTAAAAAAGGTACAGAAAAAGAGGGTGTTTTTGGGATAGAACTTTTTTATGAAAACTATTTAAAAGGTGATAAAAGTTCAAGAATAATTCCAAGTATAAGAAGTTTGGGAGTTGGGTTACCAACCGCAGGTGCAAGAACAAAGGTTAATTTAAATGGAATGGATTTACA
>DIXX01000043.1:3332-7463 GCA_002428805.1 Cetobacterium sp. UBA6069 | reverse complement strand
TAATAATAGCTGCAGCTTTAGAGGATAAAAAAATCAAAAAAACTACTAGATTTGATATAGGTGATGGAACATTTAGAAGACATGGACATACAATTAAAGAGAGTAGTAGAAGTGTTAAAGGAATACTTACAACAGAAGATGTTTTAAAAAAATCCAGTAATATTGGAATGGTTTTAATGGCAGATATGTTTACAAATGAAGAGTTTGATAAATATCTCGAGAAATTTGGATTATATAATAAAACGGGTGTTGATTATCCTTATGAACAAACTCCTAAAAGAGAGGCTGTTAGACGTTGGAATGGTTTGAAAAAAAGTACAATGAGTTTTGGTCAAGGAATTGCAGTTACGCCGATACAAATGATAACGGCATTTTCTGCTGTTGTAAATGGTGGAATAATGTATCAACCATATATTGTAGATAAGATAACAGATAAAGATGGACTTGTTGTTAGAAGAAATTTACCTATAAACAAAGGTAAAATAGTTAGTGAATCAGTTTCTAAAGATATGAGAGATATGATGGAGTCCGCAGTTTTAGATGGAACAGTAAAAAAAGGTGGTGTAGATGGTTATAGAATTGGAGGAAAAACAGGAACCGCTCAATTCAGTGAAAGAGGAAGATATGTAAAAAATGAATATCTTTCATCGGTAATAGGGTTCTTTCCAGTTGAAAAACCACAGTATATAATGTTGGCTATGTTCTTTAAACCTCAAGGAGATATTTTATATGATAAATTTGGAGGAACAGCAGCAGCACCAGTTTTAGGAGAAGTTATAAAGAAAATAACAAAATTAAAAAGTATATCTCCAAAAGATATTGATAGAATAAAAGTTGCAGGTAAAAGTAGTTTAAAAAGTGTTACAAATCATGAAGAGTTGATTTTAATGCCAGATTTAAAAGGTCTTAGTGGTAGGGATGTAATGGAGATATTTGAAGGGACAAATATAGATGTAGAATTGCTAGGAGTAGGAGTAGTTGTTGAGCAGAGTGTCCAACCACAAAAAGAACTGACAGGTATTAAAAAAATAAAAATAAAGTTAAACTAGGAGAAAGTAATGAGATATTTTAGTATCTATATAGAAAAAACTAATGATTTCTATACTTATGCCAGTGAAGATAAAGAGATAAAAATTGGAGATAGAGTATTGGTATCTTTTAGAAATAAAGATAAAGTTGGACTTGTAATAGAGGAGGAGATTGGAAAAGAATACTCTTTTAAAGTTTTGAATATAAAAAAAGTTTTGTATGAAGAGTTGAATTTTTCAAAAAACTTTATAAATCTTTTATTATGGATTAAACAATATTATATGAGTTCTTTTGAACAAGTTTTTTCTACAGCCGTTCCAGCAGGAATAAAAATAAAATATGAAGATGTATATAGAATCAACACAGAGAAAGAAAATTTATTACGAGATGAACTGCTACAATATTTTTATGATAAGTTAAAGATTAGAAAAAAAACATTGGTAGATAGATTTTCAAAAGAGATGGTAAATGAGTTTGTTGAAGAGAATCAACTACAGATAGTAGAGGGATGGTATACTTTAAATAAAAATTTTAAAAATTTAAATAGTGAGCTTTTAAAATATTTTAAAACGAGAGAAGAGATTGGAAAACTTACTTTAGAAAAAAAGTTTGAAAAAAAAGTTATAGAAAAACATTTGAAAGAGGGTAGTTTATTTTTTGAGAGAAAAATAAAAAGCTTTAATGAAGATAAGTTGAAAAAAGATTTAGAAGAAAAAAAGTTAAAAAAAGATACAGAACTTAACTCTGAACAGGAAGCCATAAAAAATGGGATAGAGGATTCAAATAAACGACATTTTCTTATAAGAGGTGTCACAGGCTCAGGGAAAACAGAAATCTATATTCAACTTATAAAAAGAGCTTTAGAAAGAGGTAGAGGGTCAATATTTTTAGTTCCTGAAATATCATTGACACCACAGATGGTAAAAAGATTTAAAATTGAATTTGGAGAGGGAGTTGCAATTTTACATAGTAGATTGTCACCTACAGATAGAGCAAAAGAGTGGTATAGTATTTATACTGGTGATAAAAAAGTAGTGTTAGGTGTTAGGTCAGCTATATTTGCACCTGTACAAAATTTAGAGTACATAATAGTTGATGAAGAGCATGAAAATAGTTATAAACAAGACACGACGCCGAGATATAATGCAAAGTTTGTTGCTATAAAAAAAGCTGAGTTAGAAAATGCTAAAGTCGTTTTGGGTTCTGCAACACCTTCAATAGAAAGTTATTACTACGGAAAAAAAGGTGTTTTTCAACTGTTTGAAATAGAGCATCGTTACAAGGACGCAAAACTACCAGAAATAGAGATTGTAGATATGAAAGAGGAAAAAGATAGTTTTTTTAGTGAACGGCTATTAGAAGAGATAAGGGGTGCACTTTTAAGAAAAGAACAAGTTATTCTTCTTTTAAATAGAAAGGGTTACTCAACTTTAGTTCAATGTGGAGATTGTGGTCATATGGAAGAGTGTGAGCATTGTTCTATAAAATTAAACTATTATGCAAGTAGTGGTAGTCTAAAGTGTAATTACTGTGGAATATCAAAAAAATATATTGGAAGATGTTCAAAATGTAATAGTAAAAATATGAGTTTTAGTGGACGTGGAGTAGAAAGAGTTGAAGAGGAGTTAAGAAAAAGATTTCCAGTAAATATAATAAGAGTAGACGGTGAGGTATCAAAAGAGAAAAATTTCTATGAAAATATGTATAATGATTTCTTAGCTGGAAATTACGATATTATGATAGGAACTCAGATGATATCAAGAGGACTTCATTTTCCTAATGTGACTTTAGTAGGAGTTATAAATGCAGATACAATTATGAGTATCCCAGATTTTAGATCGGGAGAAAGGACTTATCAAATGATAACTCAAGTAGCGGGAAGAGCAGGAAGAGGAGAGAAGAAAGGAAAAGTAATAATTCAGACATATCAGCCCGAGAACTATATAATAGAAAAAATTCAAGAGAATAGCTATATTAATTTTTATGAAAAAGAGATTGAAAAAAGAGAGATATTATCATACCCACCATTTTCAAAGATTATAAATATAGGAATATCTTCATCTGAGGAAAATGGTTTAGAGGAGTATTGTCATCTTGTTTTTAGAGAACTAGCAGATGAGGAAGTAGAGATATACGGTCCTATGAGATCACTAGTTTATAAAGTTAAGGGAAGATATAGATGCAATATTTTTGTAAAAGGAAGTAGAGAAAAAATAAATAAATTTAAAATAAAATTAGAAGAAAAAATAAAAAAAATAGAGAATAAAAAATATAGAGTGGTTGTTGATGTAGACCCTATTAATCTAATATGATATAATATCTATTAGAGAAAAAGAGAATTGGAGGAAAATAAAGATGGTATACGATATAAAAATATATGGGAACGAATCTTTAAGAACTGTTGCAGAGCCAGTAGAGGTTATTACACCAGAAATTTTAGAGATTTTAGATAATATGGTTGAGACTATGCATGAAGCAAATGGAGTTGGATTGGCTGCTCCACAAGTTGGAATAGCTAAAAGAATGTTTGTAGTAGATGTAGGAGATGGAATTATAAGAAAAATAATAAATCCAGAATTAATAGAGTTGTCTGATGTAGTCGAAAATGAAGATGAAGGTTGTTTAAGTGTTCCAGGAGTTTATAAACCAGTAAAAAGATCAGTAACTGTAAAAATAAAATACCAAAATGAAAAAGGTGAAGAGGTTATTGAAGAGGGAACAGGTCTTTTAGGAAGAGCTTTCCAACACGAATACGATCATTTAGAAGCGATTCTATTTGTAGATAAAATATCACCAGTTGCGAAAAGGATGGTTTCTAAAAAGTTACAACTTTTAAAGAAAGAGTCAGGTAGAAACTAATGAAAAATCTGCTTTGGATAATCCCATTGGTTATACATTTTGCATTTTTAGGACAAAATATATTTAGATCATTTGTTAAAATCGATAAGTTAAAAATAGAGCAAGAGATAAAAGTTAAGAAGAAAAAAGAGATTGAAAGCTTAATTGTTAAGTATGATGAGATGATTGAGGATATAAATAATCCCTTTTACAGAGAAAGAGTAGCTAGGAATCAACTTCAAATGGTTTTACCAGGAGAAAAAA
>DIXX01000043.1:0-2983 GCA_002428805.1 Cetobacterium sp. UBA6069 | reverse complement strand
CTCCTATGCTTTACATCGGAGAAAAGGTAGGAATTGATTCTCCAGATAAAGATATATATTCAGCAGTAGATATCGCAGTTGATCCTGTTGAAGGAACAAGAATGACCGCTCAAGGTCAAGCTAATGCAATTGCAGTATTAGCTGTAGGAAACAAAGGAAGTTTCTTAAAAGCTCCAGATATGTATATGGAGAAGTTAATTGTTGGACCAGAAGCAAAGGGTGTAATTGATTTATCAAAGCCTTTAATGGAAAATATTGATAATATTTGTAAAGCGTTAAAGAAGCCTTTAAATGAATTAACAGTAGTTGTTTTAGATAAGCCAAGACATAAAACAATAATAAAAGATTTACAAGATTTAAAAATAAAAGTTTATGCACTTCCAGATGGTGATGTTGCGGGATCGATTTTAACATCAGTTGTAGACTCTGACGTAGACGTTCTTTATGGAATTGGAGGGGCTCCTGAAGGAGTTATCTCTGCAGCAGTGATAAAAGCTTTAGGTGGAGACATGCAAGCTAGATTAAAATTAAGAAGTGAAGTTAAAGGTGTTTCTTTAGAAAATGATAAGATTTCAGCTTATGAGAAAGCTAGATGCGAAGAGATGGGTCTTAGAATTGGGGATGTCCTTAAAATGGATGATTTAGTAAAAGATGATGAAGTTATCTTCTCAGCAACAGGGATAACAAGTGGAGACCTTTTAGAAGGTGTAAAAAGAAAAGGAAATATTGCTAGAACTCAAACTTTAGTAATAAGAGGAAAGAGTAAGACAGTTAGATATATAAACGCTGTTCACAACTTAGATTATAAGCCAGAAGATATAATGGAATTAGTAAAATAATAAATAATTGAATAGAAAAGTAGAGATAAGTCTCTACTTTTCTTCTTTAATAGGAGGAGAAATGTTTTTTTATGATGATTTTATAAAAAAAATAGCAAAAACAAAAATAGAATATAAACCGATCAGAAAATATAGTTTAGAGGCTAAAAAATTAATTATGTGGTTGGGAACAGGATTTCCACTTATAATGATAGGAGCACTTCAAGGCTATATAGGTTATACAAAGGGATTTAGTATTCCATATATAGCTATAGCGGGATTACTTTTATTTTTAGGATTTAAACATTTAAAAAATATATTCATGTATAAGATTGTTTTAGACTGTGAAAAGAAAAAAATATTAGGACAAGGTCTAGATTTAGGGTTTGATGATGTGGACTCGTGTACTCTAAAAGAGGGCGTAGTTGGAAAAGCGAGTAGATTACAAGTTATTATTAGAATAGTTACAAAAGATAAAAGAGAGATAATTGTCCCACTTATAATGGGAAATAAAATTGATTTTATCTGTACTTTAAGAGATGAGTTAGGAGATAGATTCTCAATCATAAAAGCATAAGGGAGATTTTATGAAAAAATTAGCTTATATAGTTTGTTTATTTTTAATAAGTTTATCATTTGTATTTGCAAAGGATAAAGACAGAGAGTTTAGAGGAGTTTGGATTGCGACAGTGGACAATATAAATTGGCCATCTAAACAAGGTTTATCAATAGAAGAACAAAAAAAAGAGTTTATAGATATATTAGATGAGATAAAATCTCTGAATATGAATGCTGTTATTATGCAAGTTAGGCCAACAGCAGATAGATTTTATGGAAAGGTAACAAAAGAGCCTTGGTCAAAATATATAACAGGACAAATTGGAGGGAATCCAGGTTATGATCCGTTAGAATTTTTTATAGAGGAAGCCCACAAAAGAAATTTAGAGTTTCATGCTTGGTTTAATCCATATAGAATAACATTAAAAAAAGGTGAAGAGATAGCAAAAGATCATATAGCAAGAAAAAATCCAGAATGGGTTATTCAATATGATGGAAAGCTTTATTACGATCCAGGCAATCCAAAAGCTAGAGAGTTTACAGAAGATGTTATAGTTGATGTTGTAAAGAACTACAATATAGACGCTGTTCATATGGATGATTATTTCTATCCTTATCCAGTACTAGATAAAAATAAAAAAGTAGTTCCTTTTGGGGATGATAAAACATACAAGTTATATGGAAAAGAATTAACAAGGGAAGATTGGAGAAGAAAAAACACAGATACGTTTGTGAGAGAGTTATCCAAGAAAATAAAGAAGGCTAAGCCATATGTTAAATTTGGAATAAGTCCTTTTGGAGTATGGAGAAATAACGACAAAGATCCAACAGGATCTGCAACAAGAGCAGGAGCTGAAAACTACGATACATTGTATGCTGATACAAGAAATTGGATAAAAAATGAATGGATTGATTATATTGTTCCACAGATATATTGGGACTTCAACTTAAAAGTTGCTCAGTATGATATACTAGTTGATTGGTGGATAAATGAAGTTAAGGGTACCAATGTAAACTTATATGTAGGTCACGCAGCGTATAAAATAGATACTACAAAAGCTTGGAAAAATGATAAAGAGCTAATTGAACAGATAAAGTATAATAGAAAATCAGAGGGCGTTCAGGGAAGTATTTTCTTTGGATTTGATAAAATTCAAAAGAATAGTTTAAATATAAAAGATAATCTTAAAAAAGAGGTTTATCAAAATCAAGTTTTACCTTCAAGAACTCCTTGGATAGATGAGGTTCCACCGAAGCCAGTTACCAATTTAGTAGGAAAGATAACAAAAGATGGAGTTCTTTTAACATGGGATGACCCTGCAAATAACTATAGTGATTATTATGCTATATATAGAAGCACTGATAAAGATTTTGAAGGCGTTTCATCAAAATATCTTTTGGGTACTATAAAAAGAAAATACGGTTTAAAGTATTTAGACAAAACAATAGAAAAAGGTAAGAGTTATTATTATAAAGTTACACCAGTTGATAAGGTTCATAACGAAGGAGATGGAAAAATAAAAGTTTTTTTAAAAAAATAAAAAACTTTGTTGACAAAGTTTGAAAGTTATGGTACTATATTTTTGTAAGTGATGCGGGAGTAGCTC
>DIXX01000042.1:25675-40512 GCA_002428805.1 Cetobacterium sp. UBA6069 | reverse complement strand
CCTCTAATGGTTCAAAATAAGGAACAACTTCTGCGTAAACTCCCATTTCTCTTACTCTTCTTGCTATTAATTGGTTGTACTGAGAACCAAAGTCAAGAATAATGATGCTATTTTTCTTCATAAAAACCTCCAAAATATAATAAAAAGGGACAATCTCATACTATAAAAATAGAAAATAGACTAATCCCTTAAACTTTTTCCATAGAAACTAATTTACGGTTAGTTGTAGAGACGCTGCACCATATTTGCAACTTATACGATAAATGTATTTACTTTTGAAACATTCTAGCATGTAATTACTAAAATTGTCAACTTATAATTAAATATTTTAATCACAAGCTTTTAGTCCTATAACCATTTAAAAATAAAAAATAGTATTAACTATAAAAAAATGTTACAATTATAAAGTTAAATATATTTTGAAAGGATATATAAATTTATGAAAAAAAAAATAAAAGAGGTTATTGTTGTTGAAGGTAGAGACGATATCTCAGCAGTAAAAGCGGCGGTTGACGCTGAAATTATACAAACGAATGGGTTTGCTATAAGAAAAAAAGGGAATATTGAAAAGCTAAGAGTAGCTTATGAAAATAAAGGAATTATAGTTTTAACTGATCCTGATTTTGTTGGAGAAGAACTAAGAAAATATATTCTAAAGTTTTTCCCAGCAGCAAAACAAGCATATATAAGTAGAAAAGAAGGATCTAAAGATGGAGATATAGGTGTTGAAAATGCAACTCCAGAAGCTATTATAAAAGCTTTAGAAAATGCAAAATGTGAAACTCTTGAAAACACAGAGATAGTTTTCACTATGAATGACTTAATTGATAATAAACTTTCTGGTGCACCAGAATCAAAAGATTTAAGAGAAAAGTTAGGAACAGAGCTAAGAATAGGATATTCGAATGCAAAACAGATGCTATCTAAATTAAATAGATACGGGATAACTATGGAGCAATTCCTAAACGCTATGAATGAAATACAAAAAACCAAGGATTAATAACCCTTGGTTTTATTATTTTACTTTCTTTAAATTTAGAAAGAGATTATTTCAGCAGTAGCTTCGTACCACTCACCCTCTTCATCCTCTCCAAACTCAATAAAGAAGTTCACTTGAACGTCCTCTAAAGTGAAACCAACACAGTTTTCATCAGCAACAGTGAAAAACTCAATTTTTTTGAATTTTGTAGAGTCTAACTTTTCAGCTAAATCCTCTCTTTGCTCGAAAAGCTCAATTATATCCTCTTTAATAAAGAAATCTCTTTTCTCAAACTCCTCGTTTACTCTATCTATTTTTTTCATTAACTCTTCTGTCATATCTTCCTCCTAAAATTTAAAAATTTTTTTTACTTTTTTTACCATCTTTACTAAAGATAGTAAGAATTTAATTTTTTTTATTTCAAAGGGAACCTTTTCCAAAGCCTTTCTCATCTGAAGGTCAATGTCTTTTTCTGTCATACTCATAAAAAATCTTCTCCTTTAAAAACAACTATATCGTAAAGTATACATCAAAAAAAATATATAGTCTATATTTATATTATATTTTATTTTTTTTTGAAAAATATGCTATAATATATAAGATTATAAAAAAATATACGCAGTAACACTTAAGGAGGAAAACAAAAAATGAAAAATTGCATATTGATCGGAGTAGCTGGAGGAAGTGGAAGCGGAAAAACAACGATAGCACATAATTTAGCAAAGGCTTTCAAATCAGAAGACGCAGTACTAGTTGAGCAAGATGCTTATTATAAAGAGCTAACGAACTTATCGTTAGAGGAAAAAGCCGCAGTAAACTTTGACCATCCAGATTCTATTGAGTTTGATCTTTTAAGAGAACACCTTACTAAGCTAGTAAACGGAGAGGCTATTGATAGACCTATATACGATTTCACAACTCATTCTAGAAAAGAGGGGTGTGTAAGATTGGAGCCTTCTAAAATAATAATCGTTGAAGGAATACTTATATTTGCAGTACCAGAAATTAGAGAAATGTTTGATGTGAAGATATTCGTAGATACAGATGCAGATGAAATGATTTTAAGAAGAATTGAAAGAGATATGACAGAAAGAGGAAGAAGTTTCGAATCTGTAAAAAATCAATACTTAAAAACTGTAAAACCAATGTACTTAGAGTTCTGTGAGCCAAGTAAGAGATACGCAGATGTAATCATCCCAAGAGGTGGAGAAAATAAAGTTGCAATTGGAATGGTAACAAGCAACTTAAAGAGATTCCTTCAAAAAGGAGTGTTAGGATAAAATTATGAAAAATGTTATTTGTATAGAGGGAGTTGTTGGAGCGGGAAAAACAACTTTAGGAGAACTGTTAGCGCAAGAGTTATCTATCGAGTTTTTTCAAGAACCGTATATAAATAACCCTTTTTTAGATAAATTTTATTATAATAAAGAGAGATACTCACTATTGAGTCAAATGTACTTTTTAAATAAAAGAATAGATATAATAGAGGAAGCCTCTAAATTTAACGGATGCATAATGGATAGAAGTATCTATGGTGACTTCTTATTCGCCAAGATGCATTTGAAAAATGGATTTATGAGCCAAGATGAATTTAATCTATATGAATCTTTTTGGAAAAAATTAATATCAGCAAGAGAGAACCCGTTATTGATAGTTTATTTAGAAACAACTGTAGATAATGCTATAAAAAAGATAAAAGAGAGAGGTAGAGATTTTGAGATGGGTGTTGAAAAAGAATACTGGAACTCTCTAAACGAAGAGTATTCTAACTTCTTCGATAGTTATAGCGACTCTATTGTTTTAAAAATAAATATAGATAATATGGATATAAGAGATAATGAAAAGGATAGAAAGCTGTTTTTTGATATGGTTAAGACTAAATTGAGGGAGCTAAGCCTGTAAACTCTCTTAAATAAGGAATTTACTTTGTTTTTTAGTATTTTTATGCTAAAATTTAAAAGACAAAACATTTATGGAAATACACTTTTGAGGAGATTGAATATGATTTTTTTTAAAGGTATAATAACAGGTATAATATTATCTCTTCCATTTGGTCCAGTTGGAATCTATTGTATGGAAAAAGGTATGACTGAGGGAGAGAAAAAAGGATATGTATCAGCACTAGGAATGGTCTCTGTAGATATTATCTATGGAATAATATCATTTCTTTTTATAAGTAGAGTAGATGATTATATTATAAAATTTCAAACTCCTTTAAAGGTGCTGATAAGTGTGTTTTTGATATTTGTTGGAAGTAAAAAACTTTTTACTCAGCCTGAGATAAAAGAATCTGAAGATGATGATTACACTTTAGTGCAAGATTATTTTGAGATGTTTTTACTTTCGATATTTAATATATCATCTCTATTGGTTATTGCAGGAATATATACTTTATTAGGTGTAATTGACTGCGATATAAAAGAGATGACAGTATTGGAGTTAGGATCTGGAATTGGAATTGGTGGAGCATCGATGTGGTTTGTAACTATGTTTTTAATATACCATTTTAAAAAGAGAGTTACACGTGATATTCTAATTAAAATCAGTAAAGTTTCAGGGCTTATAATTCTAATATTTGGTATAGCAACTATTATATTTGCCTTCTACAAATAATAATAGAAATAATATTTCTTAAGGATGGTAATTTATGAATTTAGAGTTTAAAAAAGAGAATGAAAAAAAAGTTATAGCGGTAGCTATGAGTGGTGGTGTTGATTCGTCAACAGTTGCTTATCTTCTAAAAAAGCAAGGGTACACAATTTTTGGTGTAACAATGAAAACTTGTGGTGAAGAGGATAAAGATGCTAAGAGAATATGTGATGATTTAGGAATCGAGCATTACCTTTTAGATGTAACAAAAGAGTTTGGAAAAGAGGTTATCGATTACTTCGTAGATGAGTATAGCTCTGGAAGAACACCTAACCCTTGTATGGTTTGTAACAGAAAGATTAAGTTTGGAAAACTGATAGAGTTTGCAAAAGAAAAGGGAGCAGAGGCTTTAGCAACTGGTCACTACGCAAACATAATTGATGGAACTTTAGCAATCGGTGACGATATGAATAAAGATCAGGTTTATTTCCTTTCTCAAATTAAAAAAGAGAACTTAGAGTACATAATCTTCCCAATTGGAAAGATGGAAAAACCAGCAGTTAGGGAGTTAGCAAAAGACCTTGGTGTAAGAGTTTATGCTAAGAGAGATTCTCAAGAGATCTGTTTCGTAGAGGATGGAAAATTAAAAGAGTTCTTAATGGATAAAACAGATGGAAAAATAGGAAGACCTGGTAAAATTGTAGACTTAAATGGAAAAACTTTAGGAAAACATAATGGTTTAGCTTTCTACACAATCGGACAAAGAAAAGGATTAGGAATAGCATCAGCAAACCCACTTTATGTAGTAGCTTTAGATAAAAAGAACAACACTGTAATAGTTGGAGATAATGATGATTTAATGAGAGATAGTCTTATAGCGAATAGCTTAAATCTATTCTTAGTAAATGAAGTTAAAGAATTAGATGGAATGAATTGTTTCATAAAAGCTCGTTCAAGAGATAGACTTCATCCTTGTAAAGTTAGAGTAATAGACAATGATACTATTGAAGTTATATTTACTGAAGATAATATCAGAGCAGTAACTCCAGGACAAGGAGCAGTTTTATATACTGAGGATGGAAAAGTTATAGCAAGTTCTTTCATAATTAAATAAAATATGGAATAAATTTCAAACCTGTAAAATAGATTTAGTCTTTTTACAGGTTTTTTTTATATTTTTTGAAAGAATATGCTTGTTAAATAGCCAAAATTAAGATATACTTATATTGCCAAAGTGTTTATTTTTTTTAAGAAAGAGAGGTGTTACTATGAGTTTTTTCAATAAATTTAATGATACGGATAAAATAAACCTTTTTCTAGGAGATTTCTTGGTTAAACAAGCTGGATATCCAACAAGAAGAGAGTTAGCAAGACTGTTAATGAAGGATATGAAAGAAAATATAAAAGGTTACATTAGAGATGAAAACTCTCTATTCCAAGTAAGTCAAGTTTACTTAGATGGAGTTGTTAGTAGTAGAAGTTCATTATTGAGAAAAATCAAAAATTTGTACGAAACAAACAGAGAAACTTCAGAATTATTAAACATTTTTTCTGAAAGTGATAAAATAAATGCTGTTTTTTCAACAGATTACGATATAGTTTTAGATGACATAAATTCAAATAAGTTAGTAAAGATTTTACCGACAGATGAAAATATATGTGCAACGTCAAATGGAGAGATTAAGCATTACAAAGTTTTAGGTGATGTAAATAGGTATGAAAAAATATTGCTTTCTATTCAAGATTTTAGAAAGTTAAATGTTTTAGATTTCTATAAAAATTTCTTTAAAAACATGAGAGAGGATATAAAAAATTATCCGACGCTAATTTTAGGATTAGACTTAAATAACTCTGATTTAATTGATATGTTAGATTCAATATTATCAGGTGTAGAAAAAAGAGATGTTATATTTGCTGTAAGTAACTCAAATGTGTTAAAAACAAAGACAATTGAAAAACTAAATGAATTAGGAATTAAATTGTTACCACATACTGAAGAGGAATTCTTCAAAGAGTTAAAGAGTTATCTTTGCTCAAAGCAATTAGAAGAATCTGAATTACAAGAGGCATATGTTGGAAAAAAGCTCTTTCGGTAATTTCAGAAGACTCTGAAGCAGAAACATGTGATGAGACAGTAGAGGTAGAAATAGCAGAAGAAGAGATTTCAGAAGCTACTTTAGAAACTATAGAGGAAGTTTTAGAAGAAACTCCAGAAGTAGAAGAGTTGCCTATAGTGTCAGTATCAGATGTTATAAAAAGAGAGCCAGAGGTATTAGAGGTTAAAAATGAAGATTTTAAATTAATAGAGAGTGCTTTAGAGATAAGGTATAGCTCTTTAAAATTGGATAAGTTACCAATTGAATTTTCTACTGTAAAGGATATGAAAAATCAAAATCTAATAAAAACTTTTGGAGTTACCGATTTAAAAATTGACGAATTACATTTAAAAGAGTGTAACAGTAGAATCGTCGAAATAAACAGTAAGAAATATTTAGAACTAAAAAATAGAGAGTTTAAATTAGGTTTAGAGATAGACTTAAAAGAAGATGGTTCTTTTAATACAGTTATAAATAACTATTACTATAAAATATTTAAGAGCAACAATATAAAAAGATTCCTATTCAATATAAAACTTTTAAAAACTGTTTTTGTTGGACACTTGATTGAATTAAAAGGCGAGTTGCTAACAGGAAAAGTATCTTTTGAAAATAGAATCGAAATTATGAAATTAGATCTATTAGAGAAAGAGGTTTTAGAATTAGAAGGGGCTAAAAAAGAGAGATTACTTCAAGAGGAGAACTCATTATATTCTTTAGCACTTCTAAATACAATAGATAAAACACCAGTACTACAAAGCTGGATAAACTTCAGATGTGACTTAGATAAAGTTCAGTTTATCGAAGGAGATAAGATATCGATAGAAAGAATTCACATTATTAAAGGTAATGACTTTAATATTAAAGAAAAAATAGTTACAACTTCTCCAATAGAATCGAGAGAGCTAAAGGATACAGAGGTAGTTGCCTATAGAAAAACTTGTGAAATTTCACTAGAAAAGATACCTAGAAAATAGTAAAGAGGTGTTTGTTTTGATGTTAAATGGTAATATAAACAAGGAAGAGTTTTTCAAAATATTTTCAATAACTGATGAGTATTTTGAATCTACAGGTTTAGATTGGGATGAACTTATGAAAATCTATGCGGATTATCTAAAACTAGTTCCTTACTTAGAAAAAGAAGCTGAGCATATAGTTTCTAAGCTAATTGATAGCGTAGGGGTTCACTCGGTGAGAAGAAGAGTAAAAAAAGCTGCACACCTTGTAGAAAAAATTATAAGAAAAGGTCGTAAGTACGCAGACCGTGGAATAAATGCTGAAAACTATAAAGAGATTATCACTGACCTTATAGGTATTCGTGTGCTTCATCTATTTAAAGATGATTGGCGTGGAATTCATGGAGAGATTACGAAACTTTGGGATACAAAAGAGACTCCTCAAATTAACATCAGAAGAGGGGATTATAATATTCAAGATTTGAAAAATACAATTCAAGATTTAGATTGTGAAATCATAGTGAGAGATCACGGTTATAGATCAATTCACTATCTAATAGGAGTACCCGTTACAAAACAAGACGAGGTACTTGTAGAGATACAGGTTAGAACAGTGTTTGAAGAAGCTTGGAGTGAGATAGATCATCTTATGAGATATCCATATGATGTAGACAATCCAATTATAACTGAATATCTTGGAATTTTTAACAGACTTGTTGGAAGTGCTGATGAGATGGGAACGTTTATAAAGAAAATAAAAAAAGAGTTTTCTAATGGAAAAGGACTAGAAGATAATTTTAGAGAGTTGGATTTGAAATTCAAATAGAAGAGAAGAGTTTATACTCTTCTCTTTTTTCTAAAAAAATTAGAGGTGAGATATGTGAAAGAGATATTGATAGCATTAAAAGACTATCTAGTTTTTATAAATATTATATTCGCAGTAATCATTATATTTTTTGAAAGAAAAAGACCTGTTTTTACATTGTTTTGGATAACAATACTACTTTTAACTTCTTATTTTGGATTTGTAATGTATCTTTTTTTTGGTGTTAGTTTTAAAAAGAGAAGAGCGTTAGCAAAGTATTATTTAAAAAGTAGTCACGAAGATTTAAAAAAAATTAATAAAAAATCGATGGTTAGTATTAAAAAATGGATAGGATTAAGCAGGTATTTAGATGGAGTTCTTTTAGGAAAAATGACGCATAACAACAGTTTTATTTTCTATCGTAAAAATGAGTATTTTTTCAGTAGTTTAACAAGGGCTATAAAAAATGCAAAAAAATATATCTATATGGAATACTATATATTCGATGATGATGAAGTTGGTAGACCTATATATGACCTACTTTTAGAGCGTGCAAAAGATGGAGTTGAGATAAAAATTATCCTAGATGGAGCTGGTACAAGAGGAGTTTCTAAAAAGAGAATAGAAACTCTTAAAAAAGCTGGAATTATGATAGAGATATTTTTCCCATCATATTTTCCTTTTATAAAAATTGGAAACTTAAGAGCGAACTATAGAGACCATAGAAAGATAACTCTTGTAGATAACGAGATATGTTTTTCTGGCGGTTTGAATATAGGAAAGGATTATTTAGGAAAAGGACGACTTGGAAAGTGGCAAGATATAGGTTTTTCAATTAAAGGTGAGGCTATTATAGATTATCTTCATGAATTTGAAAGAAGTTGGAAGTTTTTGAAAAAAGATACAACAGATGTTTTTGAGAATCCAACATTACAAAAAAAAGAGTATCAATTGACTCCTATTCAGATTGTAAGCTCGGGACCAAACTATGAGTTTCATACTATAAAGGATACAATACTTAGTTTGATAATAAAAGCAGAAAAAAGTATTCATATAGAGACTCCATATTTTATTCCCGATGAGCCCATTTTAGAGGCTTTAAAAGGAGCACTTATATCAGGAGTAAAGGTTAAAATTGTTATTCCAAATAAAGGAGATCATGCTTTTGTGTATTGGGCAAACCAATATTTTTATGGTGAACTAATAGAGCTAGGAGCTGAAATCTATAAATATAAAGAGGGGTTTATTCACAGTAAACTTATCATAGTTGATGGAGAGATTGCACTTTTAGGAACAGCAAACTTCGACTATAGAAGTATGTACCAAAATTTTGAGATTAATTTACTTATTTTAGGAAGTAGTATAATAGAGTTAGAAAACAGAATGAAATTGGATATTTTAGAATCGAAAAGAGTAAGTATAGAAGAGTACAGAGAAAGAGGAAAAAAAGATAGAGTGCTAGAATCAATATCAAAACTACTAGCACCATTACTATAAGGAGTGAATAGACAGATGATAAGAGTAGCTATAATAACACTGAGTGATAAAGGATCAAGAGGAGAGAGAATAGATGTAACTGGGGAGAAACTAAAAGCAATTTTTGAAGCTCACCCTAGTTATGAAAATGTTTATTATAATATGTTGCCAGATACATATGAAGAGATTGTCGAAGAGCTAAAAAGATTAGCCGATGGAGATATTGCTGATCTGATTGTAACAAATGGTGGAACAGGATTTTCAAAGAGGGATGTCACACCAGAAGCAACATTGGCTGTTATAGAAAGAGAAGCTCCTGGAGTAGCGGAGTATATGAGAGCAAAATCATTTGAGATAACTCCAAAGGCGATGTTAAGTAGAGCAAGATGTGGAATAAGAAAGGGCAGTATAATTTTAAACCTTCCAGGAAGTCCAAAAGGAGCAACAGAGAATCTAAACTTTGTGATAGAGCCACTAGTTCATGGAGTGGAGATATTAAAAGGCGAAGCTGTAGAGTGTGCAACACCTATGAAAAAGTAGGAGGTAGAAAATGAAGTTTGAATATGTAGAATATGGGGGATCTTTAATTCAAGGGTTGAAAAAAGATCCCTCTGTCGTGTATGTATTTTCTGATTATCCACTGAAGAATAGTCAGAGAAAAGAGAGTAAGAGAAATATATTCGAGCCAGATCCTTTATATCTAACAATTGAAGAGTTTAAGGATATGGCTTTTAGAACAGATAAAATAGTGTTGAGTGAGGCAAAAAGATTTGTAAGTTTATATAACTATTTAAAAAAAGAGTTTAAAGAGATAAATATAAATAATTATTTTGAGTCAATTGAATTTTCAGACAAATTTTTTAAATATTATACAGAACTAAATAGAAGTTTATGCACAGAGTCTATTCAATTAGAGGAGTGGCAAAAAAAATATTTTGAGAATTTTCATAGATTTAAAGCTAAGTATGATTCTTATTTAGAGGAGAAAAACTACATACCAAAAGATTGGGTTGAAAATTTAAAATATCTGAATCTATCATCTTTTAAAAAATATAAAAAAATAGTTTTTGTAGATATAGTAAACTTCACTCGTTTAGATAAGGTTGTAATCTCAAAACTAGAGGAGTTTATAGAGGTTGTGATTAGAGTTCAAGGTGATTCTGGAATTTTTGATGAAGAAAATTTAGAATTAAAAGATGTGTATCTACCTAAAGTTCAAAAAAGTGAGATTAAAATTTTAGAAGTCCAAGATGAACTAGAACTAATTGGAAATCTTTTAGATATAATGAAGATGAAAAATCATATGACAAACATCTTTTCTCCATCAGCGGATAAAAATGAATACTCTAAAATATTCCCAAATAATTTTAAAAGAGGAAGTTTTTACACAATAAATGACACTAAGTTCTTTAAGTTTTTGAATGCTCAAAGTGATTTAATATCTAGTTTAGAGCCTAGAATGGATAATCTTATTCCTATAAAAAAGTTTTTAGAAGGAGTAAGAAATCTAGAGATGAAAGATTTTTATGGAATAGAAAAAGAGGATGTTGAATATATCTATCATCAGATAAACTGGGATTATAAGTATATTGGAGAGGAAGAAAATGAAAAGATAACTAAAATATATCAGGATATTTTGAAGGTTTCACAATTTCAAACTATAGATAGATTTATAGATTATTTTAATGAACTACTTTCTTTAGATATGTTCCGTGAGAAAATATATAAAGATTTTTATGATAAACTTCAAGAGTATATGGGTTATGCGAAAACAACTGAGATAATGCTTGAATCTTCAGAGATAAAAGCATGCTTTAAAACAGGTGGAGATATATTAAAGTTTTTACTACAATATTTCAATGATGTCGAGATTATCAGAAATGATAACAGTGAGGGGAAATACCTGATCAAGCCAATGGAGAACTGTAAGGTTATTCCATCAAGAGAATCTATTTTTATAAATATGAGTACTAGACATCTTCCAAATATAAAAAGAGATTCACTTTATCTGACAGAGAAACAGAAAAAAGAGAATGGGTTCATATATTATGAAAAAGAAAGAAAAGAGGAGAAGTATAGATTCTATCAAAGTCTTTTAAAAAATAGATACAATACTTTAATCTATATAAAAAATGAAAATACTGGAGAAGCGGTTTCACCAATTCTTTCTGAGGTTTTAAATAGATATAAAATAGATAAGTTGGAAAAAACAGTTTACAGTGAGGATATTTTAGAAAAGTTAAAAAGTTTAAAATCTGAAAAACTGCCAGAATTTTTAGAGAGTGATCTTTTAAAGAGTAAAGAAGATTTTAAAAATAACGAATTAAGTATAGGACCATACGATTATGATACCCTTATGAAGTGTGAATATAGATTCTATTTAAATAAAATCTGTTCATTAGAGTCATTTGAAAAAGAGGATACACTAGGTTTATCACTTAAATTTTTAGGGACATACGTGCATGAGGTTTTTGAAAAATTAACCGATAAGATGTGGAAAAAAATAGTAAATTTATCTGATTATAGTGTGAGCTATGAAGAGGTAGAGAGTTTACTTTACAGTAGTTTTCGTAACAATAGAAAAAGAGTTCCAATCTATTTAGATAACTATTTTACAGGGATTTTAATACCACGTTTTGCTAGAAATATTTTAAAGTTTTATAAAGAGATTGAAAATCTTTATATAGAGAAAAAAGTAAAGCGTATAGAGAGTGAGAAAAACAGTAGAAAAGAGCCATTTTTAAAAGGTGATGTAGAGGTTACTTTAGGTGGAAGGGTAGATTTAGTTGTTGAAACCACAACCAATAACCATATAATAGATTTTAAAACTGGAAGCAAGATAGATAATCAGTTAGACTTTTACTCTATTATGTTGTATGGAGACGAAACAAAATCTTATAAGTCTATATACAACGCCTTTGAAGGAAAGCTTGAAAATCAAGAAAAAGTTAAACTTACAAGAGAGATTTTGAAAGAAAGATTGATAGAGTTCTTTAAAGAGGAGATATACTCTTTAAGTGAGAAAAAAAGTGGTTGTCAGTATTGTGAGTATGGAGATATATGTAGGAGGGAGTTCTAATGAAGGGGATAGTTTTAAAGGCGAGTGCTGGAACAGGGAAAACGTATAGACTATCTTTAGAGTATTTAGCTGCACTTTTAAAAGGTGAAAACTATAAAGATGTTCTTGTAATGACATTTACCAAAAAAGCGACATCAGAGATTCAAGAAAGAGTTATCATATTTTTAGAGGAGATGTACAGAGATAAAGACTCAAATTTATATGAAAATTTAAAAAATCTATATCCTGAGTTAGATCTATCTATAGAAAATATAAGAAAAGTTTACTACGAGGTTTTAGATAATAAAGATAGACTTAAAATATCAACAATAGATGGTTTTATAAATAATATATTTAAAAATGTTATAGCTCCATACTTGAATGTATTTTCATACGAGATAATAGATGATTCTGAAAACATAGAGATTTTACTTAAATGCTTTGAAAAAATTGTTGAAGATGAGGTTGAATTTGATAGATTTAAAATATTTTTACAAAATAGAACTGAGCGTGATATCGAAAAATATTTAGATATACTTAGAAAGCTTATAGATAATAGATGGAAATTAATTTTAATAGATCAATCTCAAAACTTAAAATCTAAAGATGGATATAGTTCTACAATATCTATTGATAAGTTAGTAAATCATTTGACTACAACATTTAATGCTGTGAAAGAGAAGAAAAAAGATGGCAAGCCTCTGACTGATTATATGTCAAAGGTTATAAAGTGGATTGTTGAAAAAGAAACTAGTCAGCATCTAGATTATGTAATCGAAAATTGGAATGAGATTTTAAAAAGTGAAAAGTGTTGGGATGGAAGAAGAGTTAAAACCACAAAAGCTATCAACTTAGATTGTGAGATAGAGATTTTATCGAAAGCTTTTTCTGAACTGAAAGAGGAAGTTTCAAAAGAGGTTTTCAATAGAGAGATTTTAACTTTTGAAAAAGAGATACTATACTTTATTCAAAATCTTTACTCTATATATGATGAGATAAAGTTTTCAGATAAACGTTTTACTCATTTAGATATAAGTAGTTATATGTTCCAATATATAGATAAGCCAGAAATAAATTTAATAAAAGATGGATACATAACTGAGTATTTTAAAGATATATTTGATAGTCAATTTAAAACTGTTTTTATTGATGAGTTTCAGGATACAAGTGTTCTTCAATGGAGAATTTTAAAAGGGCTTATAAACAGTTGTGAAAAATTGATATGTGTTGGAGATGAAAAACAGAGTATATATGGTTGGAGAGGGGGAGAAAAAACTCTTTTCGAAAATCTACCGGATATAATCGGAGTTTCAGAAGAAAGTATGAGCACATCATATCGTAGTTGTAGACATATAGTAGATTTTACAAATAAGGTATTTACTGGAGTTTCAGAGACTTATGATGAAGTTGCTGAATTAGAATCTCACAGTTACAAATGGAACTTTTCAACTGTAGATGGGAAAAGTGAAGAGCTTGGATACTTTGAGGTTATAAGAAAAGAGGAGCTCGTTGAAGATGAGGACAGTGAAGAGTTACCTGATCCAATAGATTTATCAGAGGATGGAAAAAAATCGAAACCAACCGAAGAGAGTGAAGAGGAAAATATGGTAGAAACAATGGTAGACTCTATAGAGGATAACTTTAGAGGCGACTATGGTGGAATAGGAATTATAGCTAGAAGTAATAAGCAGTTGAATGAGATTGCAAACGCTTTGAGTGATAGAAAAATACCATTTATAATAGATTCAAACGATTCAATTATATATCATAGGGCTGTTAATCCTATATATAAACTTCTTAAATATACAGTAAATAGAGATATGTTTTCACTTTTAGAGTTTCTAAGAAGTGATATCGTAAGAATCGGGAATATCGAGATAAAATTTTTGATGAAAGGTTATCTAGAAGATAAAGAAAATCTACCAGAGAGTTTGAAAGAGGTAGTAAAAAGAGTAGATGCAATTTTAGATAAAGGTCTAGAAAATAGAAACTTTGTGTTAGATGTAATAGAGAGTTTTAACATCTCAGAGCATTTCTCAGGAAAATCAGATTTGAAAAATATATTTCAGTTTTTAGAGTTATCTAAAGAGCATGAAAATCTTTATGATTTTTATAACTCGCTGAATGATGAGAAAAAAAATCCAAAGTTCAAGCAGGTTTCATTAGAGGAAGAGGCTGCTATAACTTTATTAAGTGTACATAAATCTAAAGGGTTAGAGTTTGAAACAGTTTACTATTTTCATCAAGGACAGAAAAAGGGATTAAATAGTGGAATTCAATTTCATATAGACTTTAAATCACCTTTTAATGAGATTGAAAACTATATATTCGTAGATAAAAAATACGAAAAAGTTTTACAACATTTAGATGGTAGCTATGATTTTTTAAGAGAGTTAGAGATAAAAGAGGAGCAAGAGGAGATAAATAATATCTATGTTGCTCTTACAAGAGCGAAGAAAAATCTATTTTTAGTGCTAGGAAAGAGTGAAAATAGATATTTAAAGAGCTCAATAGATGGACTATTACACTTAAAGTGTGGTAAAATTAGTAGGACTGAAAAAAATGGAGAGAGTACTAGAGAGAAAAATATTGAGCTTCTAAATTCAATAGATTTTGTAGAAAAAAAGATTGAAGAGTGTGAACAACCAAATAGAATGTTATTAGTTGATGTAATTACAGAGGAAAAAAGAAGAGTCGGAAATGCAATTCACTACTATTTAGAGTTTATTATAAATAATAGTGAGGATGAACATGTAGAAGCTAAAGAGAGAACATATTCAAAACATGCTTCTATAATAGGAGAAGAGAGATTAACAGAGATATTAAATGGAGCTGAATTCCAAAGTTTCTTTAAAGATAACCCAATTATATTTTCAGA
>DIXX01000042.1:20684-25439 GCA_002428805.1 Cetobacterium sp. UBA6069 | reverse complement strand
AAAAGAATAGATAGAATTATGATAAAAAAACCAACTAAAAGTAGTGAGGGAAGAATTCTTGTTGCGGATTATAAAACTGGAGGAATCAATCAAGCACAATTAGATGAGTATATAGTTATAGTAAAATCTCATTTGGATAGTTTAGATGTACTCGAAGATTATGTTGTAAGTGGTGAATTTTTAGAAATAAAACTATAAGTTAGAAAAATGAGGAGGGGGAACAGCGTGAAAAAGTCAGTATTAACAGGATTGTTTTTTATGAGTTTAGTGTCATTTGGTGAAGAGGTAGTAGTGTATGGACCTGAATCAATGAAATGGATAGAGAGTTCGGCAGGTACAATTTTTAAAGAGAAAACAGGAGCAACTATAAAATTTATTCCAATAGATGGAGTAGTTTCAAGAATGAAGTTAGAGAAAAGAAATCCAAAAGCAGATATAGTAGTAGGTCTAACAGATATAAACTACTTAGAAGCTAAGAAAGAATCGCTTATAAAAAACTACAAACCAAAAACAGCCTTAAATATTGTGAATAAAGATTTTATAATTGATAGTGAGTGGTGGGTAACTCCGATTGATTACGGAATGTTAGCTTTAAACTATAACTATGAAAAATTAAATAGAGAGTTGAAAACTTTCGAAGAGTTAAAAACATATTCAAAAGAACTTTTAGTTCAAGATCCTAGAAGTTTTACAGGAGAAGGGTTTATGCTTTGGACAATAGCAGTTTATGGTGAAAACTGGTTGAAGTTCTGGGAAGATTTAAAACCAGCTATTTTAACTGTTTCATCAGGTTGGTCAGATTCTTTCTCTAAGTTCTCTGTTGGAGAGGGAGCTATTATGAGTGGATATGCTTCAAGCTCACTTTACTTCTATCAAGATGGAAATGGAGAGAAGTATAAAAGTTATATTCCAGAAGAAGGGGGATATATCTATTTAGAAGGAGCAGCTTTAGTAAATAAAAAGAGCATAAAAGAGTCTTCACAGAAGTTTTTAGATTTTGTTTTAGAGCCTGAGTTTCAAAAGTTAGCTTTAGAAAAAAATTACATGTTCCCAGTTATAGATTATAAACTTCCTGAGGATTATAAACTCGTTCCAACAACTAATAAAGTCGTAAAGCTAGATCCAGAGTATGTAGCTCAGAATATAGAGAAATGGAAAAAGCAATTGATAGAGGTATTGAAAAAGTAATGAAAAAAAATAGAACCTATAGTTATATATATCTAATTCTATGGGTAATTCCTTTGATATTTTTTGTAAGAGATTTCTTTCAAATGGGTGAGATTAAGAACTTAGATTATGCAGAGTATTTTAAGCTTTTTAAAATCTCACTTCTTCAAGGAGTAGTTTCAGTATTCTTTTCAACATTGGTTGCTTTAGTACCAGCTTATTATATGAGCTATAGAAAGAATACTCTTACAAAGCTTTTAGAAGGGTTAATCTTTATTCCTTTTTTCTTTCCAACTATATCGACAGTAGTTGCGTTCACACTTATATTTAATCTTCCAATTTTGAAAGATTTCTATATTCTATATACTTTAAAAGCTATAGTAATTGCGAATGTATTTTATAACAGCCCAATTATGATAAAATATCTAAGTCAAGGAATGAGAAATATTCCTAGGAATGTTGTTGAAGCTGGTAAAATAGATGGACTCGGCGAGATTGGAATTTTCTTTAAAATTAAGTTGCCACTTATATTTCCTCAAGTGTTTAGAGGGATGTTTTTAGTTTTTATATACACATTTGCATCTTTTGGTGTCGTTTTAGCCTTAGGAGGAATAAAATATTCTAACTTTGAAGTTGAGATAGCGAATACTCTTTTAAGGGATGCCAATTTTACAAAAGCACTAGCTTTAGGAGCATTTCAATTTTTATTCCTAATAGCTATAAATCTTTTAGGAGAACTTTACTCACCGTATGAATTAGAGGGAGAGTTTCGTGAGAAAAAAGTTTCATCAGGAGTCTTTATATATTCTGCAGTGTATCTTATATTAGAATCCTCGGTGGTTTTAATTGGTATATTCTATGGATTTTATAACTACTATACTAATAAGTTTTCTTTAGAAGGTTTTTTTAAACTTTTTAATGATAGCTTCAATGTTTCATATCCTGTTTTAGAAGGGATTAGAAACTCTCTTATCTTGGCATCTATAACACCGATATTTGTAATTTTATTTACATATCTACTCTTAAAAAATTTCACGAAAGTAAGCAGTGCTATTATTTTCTCAACAATGGGATTTTCGAGTGCATTTTTAGGAATAGCTTTAATTTACCTAAATATACTTTATGATATAAAATTATGGATACTTTTAGTTATAGGTTACTTTTTAATTACGGTTCCAATAGCGTATTCATTTATGTACCAATACGTGAGGGAGTTTCCAAAAGATATCTTAGATTTAACTAAGGTAGATGGACTTTCAACTATAAAAACTTTTCTATATATAGAGTGTCCTATATTAAAAAATGTTTTTTTAGGAACATATTTACAGATATTTGCAATTATTTTAGGAGAGTTTACAATATCTTACTCTATGCAGTTAGGAAGAGATTTTCCAACAATTGCACTAGTAAACTACTCACTTTTTTCAGATAAAAAGCTCCTAGAAGGAGCAGCACTATCATCTGTTAATATAATAATAGTTGTCTTATTGTTTTACATATCAAATAAAATTACAGAAAAAGAATAGGGAGGAAAAAATGATAAATGCAATATGGTTAGGACTGATACTGATTGGAATTGTTATCTCTATGTTTACAGGGAACGTTCAAGCAGTAACAGATTCAGTGATTTCATCATCAAAGACAGCTGTAGAAATAGCTATAGGATTAGTGGGGATAATGTCTTTCTGGTTAGGACTTATGAAGGTTGCTGAAGAAGCAGGGCTTGTAAAAGCGCTAGGAAAAGGATTAAGACCCGTTATGAAAAGATTATTCCCAGAAATTCCAGAGGATCATCCAGCTGTTGGAAGTATAGTTGCAAATGTAGCCGCAAACTTCTTTGGGCTTGGAAATGCAGCAACACCTCTTGGAATTAAAGCTATGCAAGAGTTACAAGAGTTAAATGATAATAAAGATGAGGCGACAGATGCAATGGTTTTATTCTTAGCTATAAATACTTCATCTGTGACTCTAATCTCATCAAGTGTAATAGCTTACAGAGCAGCAGCCAACTCAGCAAACGTGACAGAGATTATAGCACCAACTATAATAGCCACAGTTATATCAACGGTTGTAGCTATAACGTCATGTAAAGTGCTACAAAAGTTACCGACGTTTAAAAGAGAAAAAAAATCAAACGATCCAATAGGGGGGGCTAAATAATGTTTACAGCTATAATGGAGAAAATATCACTATATGCAATTCCAGTAATAATATTGTTTATTCTATCTTATGCTTATTTTGTTAAGAAAGTAAAAGTTTATGAAGTTTTCTGTGAAGGAGCAAAAGAGGGGTTCACAACAGCAATAAGAATTATACCATTCTTAGTTGCGATGTTAGTTGGAATTGGTGTGTTTAGAAGTTCTGGAGCAATTGATGTAATAATAAAAGCGATAAATCCAGTTTTAGAGTTTATAGGAATGCCTGGAGAGGTTTTACCTATGGCAATCATGAGACCACTTTCTGGTGGAGGTTCAACAGGAATATTAAATGATATATATTTAACTCATGGACCAGATTCGTTAGCAGGAAGAATAGCATCTGTTATGATGGGATCAACAGAGACAACGTTCTATGTTTTAGCAGTTTATTTTGGAGCTGTAAGTATTAGAAAAACAAGACATGCTGTGGTAGCTGGATTATTAGCGGATGTAGCTGGAATCTTAGCGGCAGTTTGGATTTGTAACTTAATGTTTAGTTAGGTGAAGCTATGAAAAAATTAAAAAAAGGTGATACTATAGGGTTGGTATCACCTGCTAATAGTGTGGATTTAGAAAAGTTAAAGAGCGCTGTAGAAAATTTAAAAAATATGGGATTTAAAGTTAAGCTTGGAAAAAATGCCCATAAAGCCTGGTATTCTTTTGCAGGAAGTGATTTAGAAAGAGCAGAAGATATAAACGAAATGTTTAAAGATGATAAAGTTGATGTGATTATGTGTGTTAGGGGAGGATATGGTGCTATTAGATTGCTAAATCTATTGGACTATGAGATGATTAAAAATAATCCTAAGCCGTTTATAGGATATAGTGATATTACATCTTTACATATGGCCTTTTCTCAAAAGTGTGGACTAAAAACTTTTCATGGACCGATGGCTGCAAGCAATTTTTCAGGGGCTTACAATGAAGAAACTTATAACCACTTTTTGAAAGTTATGAATAAGTATGAAGATTATTACTTGGAGAACTTTTCAAAAGAGCTCCGATTTTATAATAAATTATCTTGTAGTGGAGAGTTAATTGGTGGAAATTTAGCGGTTTTAGTTTCTAGTTTAGGTACAGAGTTTGATTACAATTATTCTGGGAAGATCTTATTTTTAGAGGATATTGGTGAATCAACTTATAAGATTGATAGAATGCTGTGGCAACTCAAAAATTTTGGTATTTTTGAGAAGGTTGCAGGAGTTATCTTAGGTGATTTTATGAATTGTGAAAAATCTGCTGAAGATGATATGTCGTTAAAAGAGGTTTTTGATAATCATTTTAAAGATTTTAACAAACCAGTTATTTTTAATTGTGAGTCTGGACACTCTACTCCTATGCAAACTTTGGAATTCGGGAGAGTTTTAGAGATTGATGGGAATAAAAAAAC
>DIXX01000042.1:20228-20395 GCA_002428805.1 Cetobacterium sp. UBA6069 | reverse complement strand
TTTTTTTAGGATCTCTTAAAATAAAAAGCTGATAGAACTAGGTTTGCTCCATTAAAAAGGATGTACCAAGCAACACAGAGTGAAATAACCCTTGCTGAGAAAAATGGAAGTCCAGCTAAAAGAGTTCCAAAAAGTGTATCTGTTATCCCAGCATTTAAACTATATTT
>DIXX01000042.1:17148-19910 GCA_002428805.1 Cetobacterium sp. UBA6069 | reverse complement strand
CCAAAAGGTTGACTAAATAAAGAGAGTGATATAACTATTTCAAGAACCCCTATAAAAATATATAATCCCCAATGAAACTCTGGAACTTTTCTAAATTGAAATCCTTTTGTAAAATTTTTGATACCACTTACAAAGAAAAAAGCTGCTAAGATATCTACAATATATATTGAGAAAATAGTAGGGCTAAAAATACCGAAAATACCAACCAAGCTAAACAGTATTCCTGTCATTAAAAGATATCGAAAGATTTTTTTATCAAAATTTTTCATTATGTAACCTCCTCATTTAAAGGTGAAATAGTAATTATGAATATATATTCTAAAAAAAATAAAAATCTCCTTTAATAATTATTTAATTTCTAAACATCCCAAACAGAGAAATGTTATTAAGTCTGTATATATAAAATACATCCGCGATATATTATTTATATATTTGTGAATATCTTTTTTTAGAAGTATACTTGTCTCATGATGAAGTAGAAAATATTAAGGAGGGTTTAATGTTTGAATATCAATTTAATATGGCAGAAACGTTAGCAGCAGCAGTAATTTTGTTATTAGTTGGAAGATGGATAAAAAAGAAAGTTTATTTTTTTGAAAAGTTTTTTATTCCAGCGCCAGTAATTGGTGGAGTAATATTTTCTATTTTTACTTTAATTGGTAGAAATGCGAAGATATTTTCATTTTCATTTGATGGTTCATTAAAAGATCTGTTGATGATCGCCTTCTTTACTACAATAGGATTTTTAGCTAGTTTAAAACTACTTAAAAAAGGTGGAGTTCAAGTATTTATATTTTTATGTGTAGCAAGTGTTTTGGTAATAATTCAAAATTTAGTAGGAGTAAGTTTAGCAAAGTTCTTTGGACTTAATCCTCTTTTAGGAATCGCAGCAGGTTCTGTACCACTTACAGGTGGACATGGAACATCAGGAGCGTTTGGGCCAGTTTTAGAGGCAGCTGGAGCTACAGGAGCGATGTCGGTAGCAATCGCCTCAGCAACTTTTGGACTGGTTGCAGGGTGTATGATTGGTGGACCAGTTGCAAAAAGATTGATGCAACGTTATAGCTTAGTTGGTCATAAAGAAGAGGAGTTTTTAATATCTGAAGAGGATTCAAAAGAGGTTTTAAAAGAGGAGGTAACAGAGGATAAACTTTTCCATGCAATTGTTTATATCGTTATATCTATGGGAATTGGTGGATTGTTAATTCCAGTGGCCAAAAAAGCTGGGATAGTTTTACCAGCATATATAGGACCGATGTTAGTTGCAGCTATAATAAGAAATGTTGTTGATACAAAAGATACAGAGCTTCCACTACATACAATAAATATAGTTGGAAATATATCTTTACAACTATTTCTAGCGATGGCATTAATGTCAATGAAGCTTTGGGAATTAGCAGCACTAGCAGTTCCGTTGATAGTAATTCTTTTAGTTCAAACTGTAATAATGGCACTATTTGCTTACTTTGTAACATTTAGAGTTATGGGAAAAGATTATGATGCAGCAGTTATGGCATCAGGACATTGTGGATTTGGAATGGGAGCTACTCCAAATGCAATGGCGAATATGGAATCATTTACGGCGGTAAATGGACCATCGCCAACAGCCTTCTTTGTATTACCTTTAGTTGGTGCTTTATTTATAGATTTTACAAATGCTTCCTTAATAACAATTTTTATAAATATATTTGGAAAATAAAATAGCGTTTATGGAGGCTTGAATGAAAATTGGAGTTTTTGATTCTGGAGTTGGAGGATTAAGTGTTTTAAAAAAAATTAAAGAAAAAATAGATTTTGCGGATATAATCTATTATGGTGACAGTTTAAATTCACCTTATGGAACTAAAAGTGTTGAAGAGATACAAAAGTTGTGTTTGAAAATTGGGGAGTTTTTAATAGACAACAGGGTTAATCTTATTGTAGTAGCTTGTAATACAGCTACAGCTGCAGCATTAGATAGTTTGAGGGACAGATTTACAAGTATCCCGATAATAGGTGTTGTAGAGCCTGGAGCAGCGATAGCTATAAAACAAAGTAAGAATAAAAAAATTGGAGTTTTATCAACACCTTTAACTGCTAAAAGTGGAGTATATGAAAAAGCTATAAAAAAGATAAATTCAAAATTTGAAGTTTTTCAAAAAGGGTGTGAATTACTTTGTCCTATGATTGAGAGGGGATGGGAAAGTTCAGAAAGGAATATAGACCTATTAAAGGGGTATATAAAAGAGCTTCCAAAGGATATTGACACAATCGTTTTAGGGTGTACTCATTATCCTTTTATAAGAGATGATATAGAAAGTTTAGTAGATAAAAAAATAGTTGATCCAGCAGAAGAAACAGCGATGCAAGCCTTATTTGAATTAAATAAATTAGCATTAAGAACTGGAGTGAAAAAAATAAAAAAAGACAAAATTATGATAGATTATTTTGTGAGTGGAGATACTGAAGTTTTTAAAAAAGTTGGAGAAAGATTTTTAGGAGAGAAACTTTCTAATGTTTATCAACCTTTAATGGATTAGAGAAAAGGCAGTGACAAATTTGTCACTGTTTTTTTTTCAGAAAAATTGAAGTTAAAGAAAAGAAAGGGGAGAGAGTTTTAGTATAACAAAATAACAGATATGGGATTATAAGGAGGACCAAACCATGAGTAATTTAGCAGAGGAAAAATTAAAATCAGTTCATAGAATGCAACCGTATTTAGTTTATATAGACAGTATATTTTATATTTCTGGATCTGTAATACCAGTTGATGAATTTAGAAG
>DIXX01000042.1:1896-16913 GCA_002428805.1 Cetobacterium sp. UBA6069 | reverse complement strand
ATGAAAATTATACAAAAAATAGATTACATCTTTTTTTTGAAAACTATATATCTATATTTTCAGCAAAAGATATAAAAAATTATATTAATGAAGTTTTTAAGGGTCGATTAATAATAAATCGTTCTGATCTATTAGAGGGATTGGAAAATTACAATATATTAAACGAAGAGTTTATAGATTGCTATATAGATAGGTCAGTTTATTTTGACCACATATCAGATAGAGTCAAAAAAAACTTCTTAATAGATGATTTCGAATGAAAAAATACAAAAAATGAACAAAAAAACTTGAAAAAAGTTATTCTCTGTGTTATTATATACATAATACGGGGGTATTAGATTTTTAAAAAAAGGCAACTTTGATGTTTTAACATTGAAAGGTGCCTTTTTAGTTTTATTTAAAATATATTTTTATAAAGAGTTTCATCTGGAATCATATCTCTATCTACTTCAATTTCTAGATGAACAGGTAAGGTTTTACCAGATTCGTTTTGAGCGTATTTAGCAATATCTGACATTAAAGCTTCGAGTTTTACCTTATCTATTTTTTCAAACTCTTCTTTTCTTCCCACCCCTTTAAGCTCTAATTTTATCTCTATTTTTTCATGGTCTAAATCCACATCAAATTCATAGATATTGATAGTTGTAGTATCGTCAGTTAAAATAGGAAACCTACTCATAAGTCCCATTTCAATCATATCTTCTTTAGAATTAGCCAGCGATGTTAATGACAAAAGAAGTGTTAGTCCTAAAACTATTTTCTTCATATAAACCCCTCCTATATTTAATCTCAAACTTATTATTCTTAAAATATATTACTTTCCTTTTATAAAAATAAAAAAAGAACAAAAAAAAAACTCCTTTTGGGGAAAAGGAGTTTCATTTAACACGGGGGAGTGTTAAAATAAAAAAGATTAAAATAGATTTTGGGGGGTATATAGATCTATTCAATCAAATTCGGTTTCAAAGATATAGTACTATAAAAGGATAAAAATGTCAAACATGTTTTTTAATAGAAAAAAAATAAATTTGAAGTATACTAAAAACGAACTATAAAAATAAATTTTAAACAAATAAAAAGGAGTAGAATGTTTATCTACTCCTAAATGTTTTTATGCTACCTTCACAGAAGATACAAGAAAGAACTCTTCACCATCATATTCAGTTCTCTCAACAGAAAGTTTAATATCTTGACTCAAATTAGGACTTTCTAAAATAAAATAACAATTTTTATTCTCTTCGTTCAGGGTTAGTTGAAACTCATCACGTAAAAGTGAAAAAATATCATCTTCTAGCTCCATAATAGTGTACTCAAAATCTTCCATTAAAAGAAAAAGGGTATCTGCAAAACTTATTGCATCTTTCATTGTTTCCTCCATATTTATATTAATTTTATATTAGTGCTTAATTAACTATTCAAATAGTGTAAAAGATAGATCCCAAAACGATCTAGCTTATAACGATTTTCTCGTGAATCATCTTTTGTAATCAACTCTTCTCTAAAGAGAATTTCATACTCCATATGATAATAGTCCTCTTTTATAGGAAGTAGGACATCAATAATTTCAATTTTTTTTGTACTAGTATGTAATTGTTTAAAATTGAATTCAATATCATTTTTTTGTCTTTTATAACACTCTTTAAGAACGTCATAACATTTTTCTGGTAGTCTTTCTTTAAGATAGAAAAAATATTCTCTGTAATACATAAGGAACCTCCAAAATAATTAAAATAGATTTCAAACCTATATACGATAAATTGGATTAAATCCTTTTATTTTTTACATCATATAAAAAAGAGAAAGAATTAAAATTAATAATCCTGGAATTACAATCTTTTCAGACTCAAAGAGATAGTAAGTAGGACCATCATCTTCATTATCATTTATTTGAGTAGGATGAAAACTATTTAATAAAGAGTTAATAAATTCATCTTCAGAAAGTTTTTTGTCCTTCAGTTCATCAGGGTCTAAGTCTCTAAAATTTAAAAAAGTGAATTTTAGAACTCTTTGTTTTTTCTGATTAATAAAATCTTCTCCTAAAATAAGAGTTTTAGTTAGTGTTTCATCGCTGTTTTCAATAAATTTTGGTTTTAAATTAAAATTTATAAGCATTTCAGGTTTAATATTCCCATAAAGATTTTCAAAAAAACTTCTCTCAGTATTATTCAGTAAATCCCTTCCTCTGACACCACTATCATGTTGTTCTATAGGTTTTTCTTTTGATATATCCATATTTTTTTCCCAAATGTAAAATTTTTCTTGTAAGCTAATAAGATAATAGCCATCTTTAGGAAATATTTTTTTTAATTGTTCAACTAATTTAACCGATTCAATTGTGACTTGCCTATCCATCATTTCTCCTTCTATTTATTAAAACTACTTCAATTATACACTTTTTAAAATAAGAGGTCAATAATTTAAAATTGGTTATAAGATTATTTGGGTTAAATCAGAGGATTCTAAAAAATCATACGGAAATATAAAGATACCTTTATTTGAATCTAGATCTAAATCATATCCTAAATCTTGAGCAGTTTTATAAAATAAAAACCAAACAAATTTTGAACAATAAAAATCACTCTCTTTGCTTTTAAAAAAAGATGTTCGATACTTTCCATATCCAAAGGTTTGAATATTTTTAAGAAACTGTTTTTTAAAAGCTTCGTTAAAGCCGTTATATCTAAGAACAATAACTTTTCTAGAAGGTTCATTTAACCAAGCATTTACACTGATTGTATAATAATTTTTCCCTGGCATAGGAAAATCACCAATCTTAGTATCACTAATCATAACAGAACTATGACCAAGCCATGATAAAGGGTCACTAAGAAGTTTGTCTTTTATAATAATATCTCCAGTTTTCAACTTAAAAGAGTTTACAGTAGCAACTTCGGTTGATTGCCATCTATAATCAGAAGAAGAACAGCCGATAATCGAATATAATAAGAATAAAAAGAAAAAATGTTTTTTAAAAAATAATGAATTCATAAAACTCCTTTCCTAAAAAAATTAATAACTTTCAACATACTTTAAAAAATCTTTTATATGAGGTTTCAATGCTTTTTCTTTTAAATACACTAAGTATATATATCTTTTTAAATCTAAATCCTTTATATTAATCTGAACTAAATTTTTATTTTCAATAAGAGAGGTTTTAGCAATTACAGCAATTCCAAAATTTTGAGAAACCAACCCAATTATTCCTTGCTCATTTTCTGCTTCAAAACTGATTGTTGGTTTTATATTATGATGCTCAAAAGCTTTTGATAAAAATCGTCCCATTCCACTTTCTTTAAAATAACTTATAAGATCATATTTTTCCAGCTCTTTTATTTCTATTTCTTTTCTATTTGCTAACTTATGAGATTTAGGAACAATCAAAACAATCTTTTGCTCAATTAAAGGAACAAAATTTAAAGTAGGTTCATTTCCTACTTTTGAACAAAATCCTATATCATACTCATCCGATTTAATTTTCTTTAAAATATCAAAAGTTAAATCCTGTTTTAATGTAAAATTTATATCTATGTTTTGTGGTTTCTCTAAGTATTCTTTTACTAACTTAGGAATATATGAAGTTGAAAGAGGAAAAACATATGCGAGTCTTATTGCTGAAGAGTTTAATTTTTTTATTTTATTAATTCCATCTTCTAAAATATCTAAAGAGTTTTCAACATAATTTAAAAACATCTTTCCATGTTCAGTTAATTTTATGTTTCTTCCAATTTTTTTAAAAAGAGAAATTGATAATTCTTTTTCCAAATTTGCTATTGCCGCACTAAGACTTGGTTGTGAAACGTTTAATTTTTGAGCAGCCAAGTTGTAGTGTTCTAGTTTGGCTATAGTTTTAAAGTAATACAATTGGTTCAAATTCATAATATCCTCCGTAATTTCTTAACTTTGTTTTATCATATCATAATTGATAGAAAAAAACTATTAATTTTCAAAAAATAAGTATTAGATTTATTTTTTATAAAACAATATAATTAGTTATCAAAAGCAAGCTTGTTATTAAGAATAAAGGGAAAGGAAGAGGAAATGATACAAACAGTTGAAATAAAAAATATGAAGTTAGGGGAAGGGATTCCTAAAATATGTATACCTTTAGTGGCAAAAACTAAGACTGAAATACTAGAATATGCTGAAAAGTTAGAGGGTGTAACTCTAGATGTGGTAGAGTTAAGAATTGACCATTTTGAAAAAGTTGAAAATTTAGATGCAGTTATTGATCTTTTAAAATCATTAAGAGGGATTTTAAAGGATACTCCAATATTATTTACGTTCAGAAGTTTAAAAGAAGGTGGAGAAAAAGAGCTTAGCATAGGTGAGTATGTAAAGTTAAACTGTGAGGTAGCTAAAAGTAAATTAGTAGATTTAGTAGATGTAGAGTTATTCACAGGAGATGAGCATGTAAAAGAGATAATCGAGGTTGCTCATTCTGAGGGAGTTAAAGTAATAATGTCAAATCATGATTTCTTTAAAACTCCAGCAAAAGAGGATATTATAGGAAGATTAGTTAGAATGCAAGAGTTAGGAACAGACATTGCAAAAATTGCAGTAATGCCAAATACTTTAAAGGATGTACTAGTTCTTTTAGACGCTACATTAGAAATGAAAGAAAATCATGCCAAAGTTCCAGTAGTAACTATGTCTATGGGTGGAAAAGGTGTTATTTCAAGAGTAGCTGGAGAGATTTTTGGATCGGCATTAACTTTCGGTGCCGTTAATAAAGTATCAGCCCCAGGACAATTAGAGGCTAAGAAATTAGTTACTATTTTAGAAACTTTACATGAAGCTTTATAAGAGCTAGAATTCAAAACTTAGGAGGAAATTAAAATGGCAGAAAGAATAACAGGACATACAGAATTAATAGGATTAATAGCTTACCCAATAAGACATTCAAGTTCACCAGCTATGCATAATGAAGCTTTTGCTAAATTAGGATTAGATTATGCTTACTTAGCTTTTGAAGTTGGAAATGAAGAGTTAGAAGCTACAATAAAAGGGTTTAGAGCAATGGATGTACGTGGATGTAACGTATCTATGCCAAATAAAACTGTAGTTCATAAATATTTAGATAAAATATCTCCAGCAGCGGAACTGTGTGGAGCAGTAAATACTGTAGTAAATGACAACGGAGTTTTAACAGGACATATCACTGATGGAATTGGTTGTATGTCAGGATTAAGAGATGCTGGTGTAGATACAGTTGGAAAGAAAATAACTATCGTTGGAGCTGGAGGAGCAGCTACAGCTATCCAAGTTCAAGCAGCTTTAGATGGAGTAGCAGAAATATCTATCTTCAATAAAAAAGATAAATTCTTTGAAAATGCAGAGAAAACAGTAATAAAACTTAGAGAGAAAACAAACTGTATTGTAAATCTTTACGATTTAGATGATTTAGATAGATTAAAAGAAGAGGTTGCTTCAAGTATGCTTTTAATAAATGCTACTGGAATGGGAATGAAACCTTTAGAAGGGATGACATTTATCCCAGATAAATCATACTTAAGACCAGAACTAATAGTTTTAGATATCGTTTACTCTCCAAGAGAAACAGCTCTATTAAAATTAGCTAAAGAAGCTGGGTGTAGAACACTTAATGGTTTAGGAATGATGTTGTTCCAAGGAGCAGCAGCTTTTGAACTATGGACTGGTAAAGAGATGCCAATCGAACATATGAAAGAGGTTCTAGATATAAAGTATTAATAAAATATAAAATAAAAGGAATGACTTATGAAAGAGAAAAAATTTAACATATTATACCTAACTGCCTTTTGCATCTATATAAACTATTTTATACATGGAATAGGAGTTTCGATTTTAGCTCAAAATACAAATTTTTTACAAGCTCAGTGGGGAACTAATCATTCAACAATTTTATATATCATTTCAGCAATGGGAATAGGAAGATTTGCAGTTCTTCCTATTTCTGGAGCTATCTCTGATAAATTTGGAAGAAGAATTACCATTATCAGTGGAATGATTTTATATGCCTTGTTCTTTGCTCTCATATATACAGCACCAAATACAAAAATAGCTTTCTTAGTAGCAATACTTGGTGGAGTAGCCAATTCATTTTTTGATACTGGTTGTATACCAGCAGTTCTTGAAATTTTATCTTCATCTACAGGATTTGCAAGTATTTTAACAAAACTATTTATTTCAATCGGACAATATATTCTACCAATAATTGTAGGATATTTAGCTGGAAATAATTTAAACTATGGATACTCATTCTTACTTTGTGTAGCATTACTTATAATAAATGGAATTATATTGATGTTTTTACCATTCCCTAAAAGTGAAGCTGAAAAACCAAAAGAGGAAAACTCAGTAGAAGCTGGCAATACAAAAGCAAGTTTCTTTAAAGATGGTTTAGCTATTATTTTAATTGGATTCACATCAACAGCTACTTTCCAAATATTTTTAAATGTTAATAAAGCATATGCTATGACTATACTTGGAATGACAGAGGCTATGGCTGGAAAGATACAATCATATTATGCTTTAGGATCAATTTTAGCAGTTTTAATAACAGCAGTTTTAGTAAAAAAATGGATAAAGCCAGTTAATTTTCTATTTATTTATCCATTAATTTCAGCAGTAACACTGTTCACGATATTTATTACGAAAAGTGAAACTATGTGTATAGCAGGTGGATTTATAATTGGATTTACTGCAGCAGGTGGAGTACTTCAATTGACAGTTGCAACTATGATTGATCTGTTCCAAGGTTCGAAAGGGAAAATGACAAGTTTAGTTATGTTATCATCGAGTATAGCAACATTTTCGACTACTGCAATGGCAGGAGTAATAACAAATAATTTTGGAATAGAATACACACTTCTATTTGCAGGAATGATAACAATGATAGGAGTTCTAGTATCTGTATTTGTAAATGTAAGGTACTATAGATTAAATAAGTAAGGTAATTGAGGAGTTAAAGTAATGAAAAAATATGAAAAAATATTTAGTCCTATTGTAGTAAAAAATTTAAAGATAAAAAATAGAGTTATTATGCTTCCGATGGGAACTAACTTTGCAGGTCCAAATGGTGAAATACTAGAAGAACATATAAAGTATTATGAGCAAAGAGCCAAAGGTGGAACTGGAGCAATTATAGTAGAAAATGCATGTGTTAGTTTCCCAGTTGGATCTAATGGAACAACTCAATTAAGAATAACTGAGGATAGATTCATTCCAGGATTATATAATCTTACATCGAGATTACATAAGCATGGAGCAAAAGCTATTCTTCAAATAAACCATGCAGGAGCTTCAGCTGTTCCTGGTAGAATTGGATGTCAGCCAATATCATCTTCGGATGTCCCATCGAAAACAGGTGGAGCAATACCTAGATCGATGACAAAAGAGGAGATTGAAGAAACTGCACAGATGTATGCACAAGCAGCAAGAAGAGCACAAGTTGCTGGATTTGATGCTGTTGAAATACATGCAGGACATTCATACTTAATAAGTCAGTTCTTATCACCAATTTATAATAAAAGAACAGATGAGTTTGGTGGAAGTTTTGAAAATAGAGCTAGATTCTGTAAGATGATAATCGAAAAAATTAGAAAAGAGGTTGGAGAGTTTTTCCCTATCTTCTTAAGAATAAGTGCTGATGAACTTTTAGAGGGTGGAAATACTTTAGAAGATAGTTTACAAATTCTTGAATACTTAGACTTTGGGGTAGATGTATATAATGTATCAGCAGCTTTAAATGATTCTATTCAATACCAAATAGATGCAATACATCTAAAAGCAGCTTGGAGAGTATATATGGCTGAAGCTGTAAAGAATAGATTTAAAAAACCAGTTATTACAATGGGGAATATTAGAGATCCAAAAGATGCAGAGGATATACTAGCAAGTGGAAAAGCTGATTTTATTGGAATAGGGCGTGGACTTATAGCTGAGCCAAATTGGTGCGAAAAAAGTTCTTCTGGAAGAGAGGATGAGATAAGAAAGTGTATCTCTTGCAATATCGGATGTGCAGGACACAGAATTGGGTTGAATAGACCAATCGAATGTACAGTGAACCCTGATCTTATTTTAGAAGATGAATATAAAAAAGAAAAGATTGATAAAAATATAAATGTTGTAGTTGTTGGAGGGGGAACAGCAGGTTTAGAAGCTGCTTGTAGTTTAGCTGAAGTAGGATGTACAACTTTCCTTTTAGAAAAAGAGAAAGAGTTAGGGGGATTAGCTAAAGAGATTGCAAAATTCCCAGCAAAGCAAAAGATCAGTTTCTTCCCTGAGTATTTAGAAAAAAGAGCGGAAAGTTTAAAGAATTTAATAACACTTACTGGAGTTACAGCTACGGTTGATTTAATAAAAAACTTTAAACCTGATTTAGTTATAAATGCAACAGGATCAAAACCATTATTACCTCCAATAAAAGGATTAAAAGATTTAATTGATAAAGAGGAAACAAATGTTTACTCAATATTTGGAACTATGAAAAACATTGATAAATTTGATTTTGAAGGTAAAGAAGTTGTTGTAATTGGTGGTGGAGCAGTAGGATTAGATGTTGTCGAGTTTGCAACAGAAAAAGGTGCTAAAGTTACTATCGTTGAGAGAATGCAAGAGATTGGAAAAGATTTAGATTTTATAACTAGAATTGATATGCTTGGCTTACTTAACAAAAAAGCTGTAAAAAAATATACAAGCACATCATTAACAGAGGTAAAAAATGATAGATTTATAGTTGAAACTTCAGATAAAGAGATAAAAGAACTTAAGTTTGATTATGGTTTTGTTTGTCTAGGAATGCAAAGTAATTCAGCAATGCTTCAAGAGTTAGAAGAAAACTTTGAATCAAAAGGAGTAAAGGTTTTAAATATTGGTGACAGTGTGAGACCAAGAAAAATTCTTGAAGGTGTTTCTGAAGGAAGAGACTTAGTAGATTTTATTAAAAACATAAAATAATATAAAATTTTTAAGCAGAGTTATAGTAATAGCTCTGTTTTTTTTATTGTCTTTTAAAAGCTATAGAAATATAGAAAAAATAAAGAATAAAAAAAGAAAAATGAAAAATAATGCGTAATAAAAATCATATTATAAATTAATTAGGGAGTGATGAACATGGTGTTATCAGTAGGTTTTTTTATAGCAATATTTATAGTTTGCTTGATTATAAATAAACTAGAAGAGATAGGAGGATGGTAACATGGAGGAATTTAAAGTTTTAATACTTAACAATGTAACACTTAATATTATTGCATCAATCATTATTTTATTAGTAGGACTAGCTTTAGCATCAGTTGTTGTCAGTAAATTAGAGCATCTATTTATAAAAACAAAACTATTTTCAAATTTAGAGCATGAGATAACAGGAAAAGAGGGTGGCAGTAGTACCTACGCTATAAAGACCTTGCTTAAATTTATTTACTATATATTTGTAATATTTATAATAGGAATAATAATGGAAAAGCTAGGATTCAGCAGATTAGTTAATCCAATATTAAATCTACTAGATCCAATATTCTCATATATACCAAATGTTTTAGGTGGAATTGTTCTTTTGATAGCAGCAATCATTTTAGCTAAATTAGCTCAAAAGTTCTCTGAAATTTTCTTTAATAAAATGAAAGTGGATGAAAAAATTAGCTCAAAAGAAAGTGGTGTATCTCTTTCAAAGATATTTAGTGAGATTATATCGCTGCTTGTATTTGTTTTAATTTTACCAGGAGTTTTAGCAGCATTGAAGTTAGATAGAATATTGATTCCAATAACAGATATGCTAACTAAGTTTTTAAATTATATTCCTAGTTTAATAGCTGCAGCTTTAGTTCTAATAGTAGGATGGTTTATAGCTTCAAAATTAAGAGATATTTTAAAAGAAGTTTTAGATTCATTTAAATTAGATGAAAAGTTAAGTGTAGATGGAAAAATTTTATTTGAAGGAAGACTTTCAACTGTTTTATCAAATATAGTTTATGTCTTGATTCTTATCCCTGTATTTTCAGCTTCACTTAATTATTTAGGATTAGAGGTAATTATATCTCCTGTTATAAGTATGTTAAATATTTTATTTAACTATGTTCCGAATTTAGTTGGGGTAGCTTTAATTATAATTATCGCTCTTTATTTTGGAAGAATAATAGAGAGTATAATTATAAGTTTATTGGTTGGATTAAAATTTGATTCATACTTAGAAAAAGCTGGATTAAAAACAACAGAAAATAACTACTCGAAATTAGTTGGAAAAATATCAAAGATATTAGTACTGTACTTTGCAATTATTCAATCAATTGAGGTTTTAAACTTAGGGGCACTTCAAGATTTAAGTTTGAAACTAACATTACTTTTAGGTGATATTTTCTTAGGAGTTGTAATAGTTGCAATTGGAATTATTGTTGCTAACTATGTTTCTAAAACAATAAAAAACACATCACTAGATAATAAAGATCAAATAGCAATTGTAGCAAAAGTAGCAATAATAGTATTTGTTGGTGCTATGGGTCTTGGACAAATGGGAATAGCGAATGAAATTATAAATCTAGCATTTGGATTCACTGTTGGTGCAATAGCAATAGCATTTGCAGTAGCATTTGGAATAGGAGGAAAAGATTTAGCAAAAGAGAAACTTCAAAAATTAAGCTGTTGTAAAAAAGATGAGTGTAAAGATAAAGAAGAAGATAAAAGAGAAGATTAAATAAAAAAATCCTCCTGATGAAAGAGTAAATCTTATGTTAGGGGGATTTTTATTAAGTTTAACTAAAGTGGAGGAGTATTTTATGAAAATAAATAAAAAAATTCTATCTCTCCTTTTTCTATTAGGTGGGACTGGGTTGACATATACTATATTAAAACCTAAAAAAGTTGAAGCTATAAAAGTAAAAAATGAAGACTATATTGAAAAAGTTCTTGTTTCAGGAGTTGTTACTGGCCTAGAAAATTCAACAATATCAAGTGCATTGAATGGAACCGTTGATAAAATATTCTTCAAAGAGGGAGATTTTGTAAAAAAAGATGATTTGATTGCAAAGTTTGTTACAGCAGATATTGAAGCCTCAATAAAGCAGAAAGAAGCGGAGTTGATATCAGCAAAAGCAGAGCTAGAAAATACAGAAACAATACTTATTTCTAATCTCTCTCTCCTAGCCAAAAATTCGAAGATAGAATATGAAAGTGCTAAACAGGAGTTTGAAAAATATTTAAAACTATATGAGAAAAATTATATCAATATTTTAGAGTTAAATTTGAAAAAGAATACTATGATTGAAAAAGAGATAAAATTAGAAAACGCTAAGAATGATTTAATTTCATCTAAAAATGGACCAAACAGAAAAATTGTTTTAGCAAATTTAGAAAATAAAGAGAGTTCTTTAAAATTTGAGAAAGAACAGGAAAAAAAATACTATATAGTCGCTCCTTACGACTCATATATAAGAGAACGATATATAGATGTCGGAGAAACTGTAGCACCATACTCAGAACTTTTTTTAATCTCTTCGTTAGGAGATAAAATAGTTGAAATTGAACTAGATGAAAAGTATTCAGAAAAAATAAAAGTAGGAGATGAAATTAAAATATACTCTTTTGGAAATGAGAATACTACAGCAAATGGGAAGATCTATTTTGTTGGAAATAGTGTAAATGAAAAAAAGGGTGTTCTTCAAATAAAAGGGGATTTTAAAAACTCTTCAGATAAATTTTTATATGGAAGTAGTGTCAGTGTAGAGATTAGTGGACAAAAATTAGAAAGTAGTTTTCTTATTCCAAAAGAGTATTTAATATCAAAGGGTGAAAGAAAATTTGTAATGATTCATAAAAATGGGAAGGCAGAAGAGATCGAAGTTGAAACGCTTAATGTTTTAGATGGAGTAGTTTTGAAAAAAAGTGAATCTTTATCAGAAAAAGAGATGATATTTTTAAAACCAGAAAAAAATATCGAATCAGGTAAGAGGATAGATTATGAGATACGAAATTAAAATCGCTTATAAATTTTTAATGAAATCAAAAGGCCAAACTTTATTTTTACTGACAGCTATTGCAACAGGTGTAGCTGTACAAGTTTTTATTTCATTATTGATTGTCTCTCTCCAAAATAATATCATAGATACAGTTCTTGGAAATATTGCACATATAGTGGTAGAGGATAGTGACAATCGAAGTTCTCTTCAGAGAGCTAAAGATATCTATAACTATGGAAATTTTTCAATTGAAAGAGATAGAATAGGAAACTATGAAAATATAATAAAAAGTTTAAAAGGAAATAAGAGTATAAAAAATATTGTACCTACTTTAGAAAGTAATGCACTCTATGAACGAGGTGGGAAATCTATCGCACTACAAATCCGTGGAATTGATTTAGAAACTGGAGATTCAATTTTTAAAGTGAAGGATAAAGTTTATTCTGGAAAAAATATAGTTGATTCTAATAAAATTTTAATTGGAAAAAGAATCGCACTAGACTATAATCTCTCTCCTAATGATATTTTAAATATTACTCTTCCAAGCGGAGATAAAGAACGCTTCATTGTAAATGGGATATTTGATTCAGAAAATGCAACTTCAAATAACGGGTTGGTATATATGGATATACAGAAAGCTCAAAGAATATTTCAGAAAAAAGGATATGTAAATAAGATTAACATTCAATTAACAGATATTTTTTTAGGAGATAAACTCTCTCAAAATATTGAAGAGAATTATACAGATTTAAAAGCAACATCTTGGATGAAAGATGGAAAACAACTTTTAAATGCACTTAAATCACAAACGATTTCAACAACAGTTATAAGAACAGTTATTCTACTTTCTACAACTTTAAGTATAGCTAGTGTTTTATACATAACTGTTGTTCAAAAGACAAAAGAGATTGGAATTTTAAAAGCCATTGGATCAACTGATTTTTCAATAGGATTTATCTTTCTATTTCAAGGAGCTCTTGTTGGATTTTTGGGAGCTGTTTTAGGTTGCATGTTTGGAGTTGTTTTAATAAACATCTTCCAATTTGGAGCAAAACCTAGTTTTAAAATAGAAATTGAACTCTTACAACTTTTAAAAGTAGTAGGTTTTTCAACTATATCAGGAGTAATTGCCGCATATATACCAGGTAGAAAATCTATGAAATTAAATCCAATAGAGGTGATTAAAGGTGAGTGAAATTTTAAGATTATCTGGAGTTTTTAAATCTTATGATGGAAAAAATAATGTTTTAAAAAATATAGATTTAAAAATAGAAAAAGGTGAGTTCATAGGAATAATTGGTCAAAGTGGAAGTGGAAAAAGTACACTCTTAAATATAATCGGAGCTTTAGACACACCTTCGAAAGGTGAGATTTATTTCGATGGAGAAAATATATCCTATTATGACTCTGAAAAGAGGGCTCAATTCAGAAATAAAAATATTGGATTTGTTTTTCAATTCCACTTTTTACTTCCTCAATTTAGTGTCATGGAAAATATACTTATTCCAAGCTGGATAGAAAGTGGAAAAGATTCGCATGAGAAAGAAGAGGAAGTTTTAAATATATTAAAAGATATGGAGTTAGAAGAGATTGCCTATAGAGACTCTCAAAACATTTCTGGTGGTCAACAACAAAGAATTGCTATAGCTAGAGCACTATTAAACAAACCTAGAATTGTATTAGCGGATGAACCAACAGGAAATTTAGATTCTAAAACGAGCGCTCAAATCTATAATCTTTTGAGAAAGATAAATAAAAAATACAGCACAACTTTTCTTATTGTAACTCATAATCCTGAAATCGCTGCATTATGTGATAGAGTTATCGAAATAAGTGACGGTATTATCAAATAAAGGTGAGATATCAAAAACTCGAGAAAAAATTTCTCGAGTTTTACTTTTAATATAAAATTAATTTTATTTTGAAATCTGCTTTACTTCATTATCTATTAAATCTGCTACTATTCTAGCTGAAGCATATATTGTAGGAAGTCCACTTCCTGGATGGGTTCCCCCTCCTACAAGAAACAGATTTTCATACCCTTCTAATTTATTTCGTGGTCTCAACCACAACATCTGCCCTAAATCATGTGAAAGATTAAAAACAGCTCCGTTATAAACGTCGTAATGTTCTTCCCAGTCAATAGGAGTGATAACCTTCATTTCCTCTATATGATTACGAATTCCTCTAAACTCTCCAATTTTTTCAACTTTATCCAATAGGAGTTGAACAAAATCATCTTTTTCAAGTTGCCAATCAATCTTCGATTTATTATTGGCTACAGGAACTAGAATATATACTGCTGATTTATCTTTTGGAGCTAAATTCTCATCACTAACTGATGGATTTTGTATATAGAACGAAAAATCTCCTCCTACACTTTTATACTCACTTATTTTATCTACATTTTTCTTATAGTCTTTAGCAAATACTATACTGTGATGTGGTATATTCTTGTATATTTTATTTACACCCAGATATAGCATAAATGTAGAGCAAGAATATCTTTTCTTTTCTAAATTTTTATCTGAATATTTATCTCTGATCTTTTCTGGAATAATCTTTTTCATAGCTGATGCAAAATCAGCATTCAATATGATATGATCAGCCATATAGCTAGTTCCATCCTCTAATTCGACACCTATCGCTTTTTTATCTTCAAATAAAACTCTTTTTACAGCAGAGTCTAAATGTATCTTTCCTTTTCTTTTCTCTATAAGCTCTCTTAAAACTTTAGATAATCTATTCAAGCCTCCTTCGACATGGTAAACACCATACTTATGTTCAAGGTAAGATATTATAGAAAAAGTACCGGGAGCAATCCATGGAGACATTCCTAAATATTTAGCTTGGAACGTAAACGAAAGTTTAAGATCCTCCTCTTTAAAATAACCTCCTAATACATCATGTAAAGATTTAAAAGCATCTAAATATGGAATTGCTTTTAAAAAATTAGGTTTTAAATAATCCATAGGGGAAAGATAAGGAACCATTAAACAAGGTTCTAACTTAGAAAACTTTTTTTCCTCACGCTCAATATATTTATCATAAGCTTTCGAGCTATATGGGAATATCTTTTCCATCTCTCCA
>DIXX01000042.1:474-1687 GCA_002428805.1 Cetobacterium sp. UBA6069 | reverse complement strand
GCATTAAGAGTTTTTTATTATGAGAATATGGATTGAAGTCATCTAAACCATAAAACTTTAATCTATACATAGGATTTATCTCAATTAAATTAACATGATCCTCTAATCTCTCTCCAGCCTCGGTAAAAATATCTTGTAACATCTGAGGCATCAGAAAAAAAGTGGGCCCCAAATCAAAAGTATATTCACCTAATTTAAAAGATGAGTTCCGGCCACCTACATATGGCTTTTTTTCAAAAATTTTAACAGAATACCCCTTACTTGAAAGAAGTAATCCAGCGGCTAGTCCACCTGGCCCAGCTCCGACAATTATAATATCAACCTTTTTCATTTCTAGCACCTCCTTTTTCGAGTCTATATCATATATAATTTTATACGGTATATTTCTAACTTTCTTTTTTTAAACTCTTTTTTATGATATAATTTTTTATATAGATTTACATAATTAGTACTTGGAGGTTATAGAGTGTTTGTCGAAGAAAGAAAACAAAGAATTTTAAATATATTGAAACAAAAAGAAAAAGTAAGTGTAAATGAGCTGAGCGAACTATTTTCTGTAAGTAAAGTTATAATACGTAAAGACTTGTGTAATATGGAAGAGGAAAACCTTTTAACTAGAACTCATGGTGGAGCTATTTTAAAAAGAAAACTCGTTGATAAAATAGTACTAAAAGATATGGCCAAAGATGAATTAGATGAAAAAACAGAGCTAGCTGAAAAGATGGTTTCTCTAATAAAGGAGAAAGATATTATTTTCTTAGATGGATCAGCTGTTACAATATTAGCAGCAGCACTTCTACAAAAGAGGAAAATTGATATAACTATAATCACAAACTCTTTAGAAATTCAAAAGATTGTATCTGAAAATAAAAACATCCAGATTATATCTTTAGGTGGAACATATAACTCTAAGAGTAACTCTTTTATCGGAGAGATGGCTAGACAGAATTTAGAATGTTTTAATCCTAGTAAGGTTTTTATAGGTATCGGTGGAATAAATGTAGACAAGATGCAAATAAGCACTAGTACAATAGATGAGGGAAAATTTAAAAATACAGCTCTCAACATTGGACAAGATTCATATATAGTAACTCAAAGTAAAAAGTTTTTCCAAGATTCTATCTTTAATTTCTCTAAAATAAAACATGGAATGACTATAATAACAGATGAAAATATTCCAAGTGATATAGAAACTAAATTGAATGACAGTGGA
>DIXX01000042.1:0-226 GCA_002428805.1 Cetobacterium sp. UBA6069 | reverse complement strand
CTAACCTATTTTTTTAAAAATATAAATTCACTCTCAGAAGAATCTTCTTTTGAAAACTCGTATCCCAACCTATCAAAATCTTTAATTTGAGAGATATTATCAGCTTTAATCTGTATCAGGTAATTTAGCATAGCTCCTCTAGCTTTCTTAGCTTCTGTACTTATATTCTTAATTTTTCCATCAACTACTTGTCTAAACTCAATATCAACTACATTAAAAAGTTTTC
>DIXX01000039.1:23187-23413 GCA_002428805.1 Cetobacterium sp. UBA6069 | reverse complement strand
CTCGTCCAAAATTCATAGGTGTAGTCTTTATTTTCAAACTTTTTAAAACGCTAATTTCTAAATCTATATCAATTTTTATTTTGTCGTTATGATTATTTTTATCACCAATAATATTTAGTGATAAATTAGGACTTCTATACAAGCCAGATAGTGTTTGATCAGCTCTAACTTCCACAATAGCAACTACCCACAAGTCAAAATTTCCATTAAAATTGGAAATCTCTTT
>DIXX01000039.1:22640-22875 GCA_002428805.1 Cetobacterium sp. UBA6069 | reverse complement strand
TCTTCTCCTAACCTTCCAAAATCATAAGAAAGTTTTGATATTCCTCCAAGACCACTTAAACTTATTTTAGAAGTAGATATTATAAGATTTTGAGTTCTTCCACCCACTATTTCTCTTTTTTCATAAACTCTTGTAGTTGAGGCTCCTATCGCTCCGAAAAGCTTAAAACTAAGGAGCATTAAAAAAAATATAACTTTTTTCAATTTCCACTCTCCTTTTATATACTTGCTTTTTC
>DIXX01000039.1:22062-22351 GCA_002428805.1 Cetobacterium sp. UBA6069 | reverse complement strand
ACACCTTTATCACCTATATCATGAGCTATAACCTTTCCTAAGTTATACATTAAATATCGTTCATCAAAAATTATGTTGTATACTGCAATTTCATAATCTTGACTCTCTATTTTCATCAAATACGCTTCTTGTTGATATGGAGAAATCACTGTTTTTATTCCTTTTTTTGCCAATTGATTTTTTAAATTATTAGCTATCTTCAGAGATAAATCATCGTTTAGTACTGTTATCTCTATCTCTTTTCCTTGAAGATTAGTATTTTTTATTGTTTTTTCAGAATTTATATTCT
>DIXX01000039.1:15371-21789 GCA_002428805.1 Cetobacterium sp. UBA6069 | reverse complement strand
TAAATATATTTTTTATCACTTCATCTCTATCTATTACTTCACTTATATTTTCTCGAATCTCTCTTTTTTCAAAGTATCTATTTTTTTTCCCAAAAATTATAGCAATCGTATCTAACTCTTTATTTTTATCAGCAACAATACTTTTATCTATAATCCCCTCTTTTTTCCACTCCTCTATCTGTTTAGGAGTTATATCTAACACAACATCTACCGCATCATTAAAATATAATAGCGCTCTTTTTCTATCACTAACTTCTGATAAAATCTTTATTTGATCAGCACCATTATATTCCTCAAAGTAATCTTCGTTTTTAGATAAAATGATCTCTTTATTTGTAATCTTATCTAATTTATACGGACCCGTTCCATAAATCTCTCCATCTACTACCTTTGTTATCGAACACATATAATATGTCAACATAGATAAAAACAGATTATTTCTTCCTTTTAATTTTATCTCTAACTTTCTTTCTGAAAGAACTTTTATATTTTGAATATCGTTGAAAAAATCTTTAAAAACTCCATTACCTAGCATTCTATCCAATGAGTTTTTTACATCAACCGCCAACATCTTATCTCCATTATGAAAATATATATTATCTTTTATTTCCAACTCTAAAAGTCTCTCATCTTTCCAATCCCAAGCTTCTACTAAATTCGAAACAACATCGCCATCGGTGTTATGAATAAATAGTGTGTCATACAAATAATTCACTGTTCTTATCGAATACTGATCTTTCATATAAATAGGATCTAATGTCGTTACTTTTACTGCCTGAACTACTCTTAGACTGTCACTATTCTTTTGTATCTCGCTATATTGATTAAATTGAATATCATCAAAATATAGTTCCGATTCACCAAATGATAATGTTATTACTAAAGTAAATACAATTAGGTATACATATCTCCTCAACGTTTCACCTCTTAACACTATTTATTATTTTTTATTGCTGAATAAAACTCTGTTGCTAAATCTAAAGACTCTTTATTTTCTTCATATATTTTTTCAAACTCTTTATCACTAAGAAGGAATATTTGAACCAACTCTGGATCAAAACTTTTTCCTTTATCTTTGATGATAACCTCTAATGCCTCCTCATGTGTCAAAGCCTCTCTATGGAACTTCTTCTGTCTTAATGCATCATATACATCAACAATCGAAACTATTCTAGCCTCTAAAGGAATCTCTTCTCCTTTTATCCCCATAGGATAGCCACTACCATCCCATTTTTCATGATGATATCTTACAATATTTTCTGCCACACTACCTAATTTTAATTTTTTTACTAAATCATACCCTATTTCAACATGTTCTTTCATTTTTTCAAACTCTTCCTTTGTTAATTTAGAAGGTTTTTTTAATATTTCAGACGGTATTGCAACTTTTCCAATATCATGTAATGAAGAGAATCTCTTTATACTCTCTCTTTTCTCTTTTGGTAAATTAACTTTCTCAGATAAAAGCGTAGAATATAACCCCAATCTTTTTACATGGTCTCCTGTATCTTCATCATTTAATTGATTTGCCATTTCCAAAACTTCTATTAAAGAGAAACTTAGCTCCTCTGCTTTTTTTCTATTTTTTTCTGATTTTATTATCAATGCAATTAAAATAACTATGAATATTAATACCGGTATTGATATTTTTAAAATCAATTTATAATTTTGTGTTACTATTGAATTTTTTAAAACATCATTATCTATTACAGTTTTATCGACCGTGAAACTTTCTAAAATAGTTTCAATTAAACTCGACAACTCTTCTTTTTCTTTATTAATTCCAAAGCTAACTCCAAAAGAATCGTTTAATATTCCTGCAACTTTTATTTTATCGTCTAAGAAGTTATTACTTATCGATCCTGTAAGAATATTAAAATACCCTACTAAATATTCACCTTCTTGAGTCAACAGTTTATTTAATCCCTCTTCATAAGTTTCTACTTCTTGTATTTCACTATTTTTTAAGATACTCTTTAAATAGTTATAACTATAATCTCCTTTTAAAACAAGTATTTTTGCCTTATCTAAATCAGATAAATTTTGAACAAACCCATCTGACTTTCTATTTGCAACAGATAGTTTCATTTCATAATATGGTTTTGTATAATTAGTTTTTACTTTTCCAACTAAATTTTCAATAGCTATTCCTTCTATATCATACTCGCCATCTTTTACAAACTTGAATGGAACATCTAATATTTTCTCTATTTCCTTTACTATATTTATAGTTAATCCCTGATAACTATTTTTTTGTTCGTAGTAAAACGGAAGCATAAACTTATCTTTTCCCAACTTAACTCTTATCTGATCATATCCCTTTACTACTTTTTCATAACTAGGTGTATCTTTTAATAAATATTTATAAAAAGATACTCTATTCTTTGATAATACCTCTTGGAATTCTTCACCTTGCAATTCATCCAGACTTTTTTTTATCTTTTTATACAACTCTTCTAAGTTTTTTTTCACAGCTATCTGTTCGTTATATTTTATATTTTCTAGAAGCTTATATTCTACATCACCTGCATTTTTATCATACCAGTCTTGTGCAATGAAAACTTCTATCTCTCCACTATTTAACTTTTCTAGCCCTTCATCTATATTTTTGACTTCAACTTTATCTAAAGTCAAGTTAGAATATCTTTCATTTATCTCTTTTATTCCATGCTGCCCCGGAATATAACCTACTTTTAAAAACCTCGTTTCTCCCAAATTTGAAAGACTCGAGTTTTTACTCACAATAACTCCTACTCTATATATCATAGGTGTATCTAAATAATTATATTCTTTTATACCAGCAGAAGTTTCAATAGTCCTAAGCATCATATCACTATCTTCTTCATCTAATAAAATTTTAATTTCTTTACCTTCTAAAACTTTTTTTAATAAATCTGCATAAACTCCTTGATATTCACCTTTCTCTAAATCCTTATACAAATACATATCTGTTGTATTTGAAGGTACTGTTATTATTATGCTTTCTTCTGAAAATACTAAACACCTAATAAGCAGCATTACTAAAACTACTAACCTCTTCATCTATCCTCCCTTAAATTAAAAAATTAAAAAAGCTGCAATAATCCACAAAGACTATTGCAGCTGGCTGCCATTTTAAAGACCCTATAGCTTTGCGTCATAGAGTTTCCTCTACTTTGCCAATTATAAACGTTTCTTAATTATAATCATTATAATCTAATCCGTTCTATAAAGTCAACATTTTATATCTATTTAGAATAATTAGGTGCTTCTTTAGTTATTATTATATCGTGTGGATGACTCTCTTTTAATCCTGCACCAGTTATTTTTACAAATTTAGCATGTACTTTTAAATCTTCAACTGTCGCTGTTCCACAATATCCCATTCCAGCTCTAACTCCTCCACACATTTGGAACACTACATCCTTCAAGCTTCCTCTGTATGCAACTCTTCCTTCAATTCCTTCTGGAACCAGTTTTTTAGCATCATTTTGGAAATATCTATCTTTCGACCCTCTTCTCATAGCTGCCATAGATCCCATTCCAACATATACTTTGTACTTTCTTCCTTCATATATAATCTCTTCTCCAGGAGCTTCTGTTGTTCCCGCTAAAAGTCCTCCTAACATTACACAATCCGCTCCTGCTGCTAAGGCTTTTACCATATCTCCAGATAACTTTATTCCACCGTCAGCAATAACCCCAATTCCTCTTGTTTTACACACTTCGTACACATCATTTACAGCTGATAATTGAGGAACTCCAACTCCAGCTACAACTCTTGTTGTACAGATTGACCCTGGTCCTACTCCTACCTTTACAGCATCTACTCCTGCTTCAATTAAATCAAGAGCTGCTTCAGCAGTTACTATGTTTCCACCGATTATATTTAATGTTGGGAAAGCTGCTCTAATCTCTTTTATTTTTTCCATAACACCTTTTGAATGTCCATGGGCTGAGTCTACAGTAATTATATCTACTCCTGCTTCTACTAAAGCTTTAACTCTTTCTAATGTATCAGCTCCTACTCCTACAGCTCCTCCTACTCTTAATCTTCCTTGAGAATCTTTACAAGCCATTGGGTATTCAACTAAATTATCTATATCTTTTATTGTAATTAATCCCTTTAACTTTCCATCTTCATTTACTATTGGTAACTTTTCTATTCTATTTTCTAATAATATATCTTTAGCTTGATCTAAAGTTGTTCCAACCGGAGCTGTTACTAAGTTTTCTTTAGTCATTATATCGCTAACTAATTGCTCCATATCTTTTCTATATTTTAAGTCTCTGTTTGTTATAATACCAATTAAAGATCCATCTTTTTCAATAACTGGTAATCCAGAAATTTTATATTTTCTCATTATCTCTTCTGCATGCCATACAGTTGAATCTTTTGTTAGAGTAACTGGATTCTTTATCATTCCGCTTTCATTTCTTTTTACTCTATCTACTTCTGCAGCTTGATCATCTATACTCATATTTTTATGAATAAATCCAATTCCACCTTGTCTAGCTAAAGCTATTGCTAAATCTCCTTCTGTTACAGTATCCATTGCAGCACTTAGGACTGGAATATTTAATTCGATATCCTTTGTAAGTCTTGTTTTTAAACTAACTTCATATGGTAATACCTCAGATTTTGCTGGAACTAGTAGTACATCATCAAAAGTAATCGCTTCTTTTATTATTTTTCCATTCATCATTTTTTCTATTCCCTCCAATTTTTCTGAATATTTTAAATAAAGACCTGCACTTTTTTTTGGTATTGTGCAGGCCTTTTTTTATTTATTTTCGTTATTATAACACATTTTTGAACCTATGTCATTTCTAAAAAACATTTTTTTGCATTTTATTTTTTTTACATCTAAATATGCCTTCTCTTTAGCTTCTTCCAATGTCTTTCCATAAGCCACTACTGATAAAACTCTTCCTCCATTTGTCTCTAACTTTCCATCAACTTTCCTTGTTCCCATATGAAAAACTATTGATTCTAAATCCTCAGGAATCTCAATTTCGCTTCCTATTGTTGAAGATTTTGGATAATTTTCAGAAGCCATTACAACAGCTACTGTGTATCTATCATCCCACTCTAACTGAACCTCTTTTTCATCCATTAAATTTAAAATAGCTTCAACAAAATCAGATTTCATTCTTGGAAGAATCCCTTCTGCCTCTGGATCTCCAAATCTTGCATTAAACTCTATAGTTTTAACTCCATCTTTTGTTAACATTATTCCACCAAATAAAAATCCTTTAAATGGAATTCCATCTTTTTTCATACCAGAAGCCATAGGTTTTAAAATTTTCTCTAAAGTTTCATTTACAACAATTGAATCTATTTTACCTACTGGAGAATATACACCCATTCCCCCTGTATTTGGACCTTCATCATTATCATAAGCTCTTTTATGATCTTGAGCTACTTCTAGAGGAATTACCACATCTCCATTTGTTAAAGCTATAATTGAGAACTCAAATCCATCTAAGTACTCTTCTATTACAACTTTATTATTCGGAATAGAAAAAGCTATCTCTAAAGCCTCTATCGCTTCAGCTTTTGAAAACGCAACCGTCACACCTTTTCCAGCTTTTAACCCATCCTCTTTAATTACAATAGGTGCTCCTTTTTCTTCAACATATGCTTTTGCAGCATTTAAATTGTCAAAAGTTTCATACGCTCCTGTTGGTACGTTATACTTTTTCATCAACTCTTTTGCAAAATCCTTACTCGATTCAATTTTTGCTGCTGCTGCAGTAGGTCCAAATATCTTAAGACCCCTTTTTTCAAACTCATCAACCACACCTAGTGCAAGTACACTTTCTGGCCCTACTATAGTCAAATCAATTTTTTGTTCTTGAGCAAATATAGCCAATTCATTTATATTCTCTTCAGGGATATTTACTAAAGTTCCAATATTTTCCATCCCAACATTTCCTGGAGCTATAAATACCTCTTTAACTAGCTTACTCTCTTTAACTTTCCATGCTATTGCATGCTCTCTTCCACCTTTTCCAATTACAAGAACTTTCATAAACTCCTCCAAAATTAATGTTTAAAATGTCTTACCCCTGTAAATACCATAGCTATTCCATGCTTATTACACTCTTCTATTGATAAAGAATCTTTTATCGATCCTCCAGGTTGAATAATTGCCTTAATTCCAAATTTCGCAGCCATCTCAACCGTGTCTGCCATTGGGAAGAAAGCATCCGAAGCCATTACAGCACCATTACATTTTTTTCCACCTTGCTCTAGTGCTATCTTTGCTGCTCCAACTCTATTCATTTGCCCTGCTCCAACTCCAATAGTTTGATTATCTTTTCCAACAACTATTGCATTTGATTTAACATGTTTAACTACATTCCAGTTAAATATTAAATCCTCTATCTCATCTTCTGTAGGCTTTCTATCTGTAACACAAACAAGTTCATCTTT
>DIXX01000039.1:13277-15117 GCA_002428805.1 Cetobacterium sp. UBA6069 | reverse complement strand
TAGAGTTTAACTCTAACTTCATCACTCTTATATTTTTCTTTTGAGTTATTATTTCTAAAGCCTCTTTTTCATAGCCTGGTGCTATAACAATCTCTAAAAATAACGCCGATAACTTTTCTGCCACTTCTTTTGTTAGTACTGAGTTAGCTGCTACAATTCCACCAAAGATTGATACTTTATCAGCTTCATAAGCTCTATTCCAAGCTTCATCTATATTTTCTCCACTTCCTACTCCACAAGGATTCATATGTTTTACTGCAACTACTGTTGGAGATTGGAACTCTTTTAAAATCTCTAAAGCTGCATTTGCATCTTGGATATTATTGTAAGACAATTCTTTTCCATGAAGTTGAACTGCATTTCCTATTGAATATCCTGCAAAACTATTTTTATAGAAACCTGCTTTTTGATGTGGATTTTCTCCGTATCTTAAATCCTGAACTTTCTCATAAGTTACAGTTATACTTTCTGGAAACTCCTCTTTTACTTTCGAAGTTAAGTACTCTGCAATTAAAGTATCATAAGCCGAAGTATGTCTAAACACTTTCGCTGCTAATCTCTCTCTTGTTTCTGCTTCTGTATCTCCTGATTTTTCAAGTTGCTCTATTACAACCTCATAATCTTTTGGGTCTACAAGTACAGTAACTGACTTATAATTCTTAGCTGCCGATCTTAACATGCTCGGTCCACCAATATCTATATTCTCTATCAACTCTTCGTGAGTTACTCCTACTTTAGATAATGTCTCTTTAAATGGATATAGATTAACAACAACCATATCTATCATTTCTATCTTATTATCTTCTAAAGCTTTCAGATGCTCTGCATTATCTCTAACACAAAGTAAAGCCCCGTGAACATTTGGATGTAATGTCTTTACTCTTCCATCCATTATCTCTGGGAAATTTGTAATATCTGATATACTTAAAGTTTTTATACCAGCCTCGTCTAATGTTTTCTTTGTTCCCCCTGTAGAGATTACCTCATACCCCAAAGAAACCAATTTTTTAGTAAATTCTACAACTCCAGTTTTATCAGATACACTTATTAACACACGTTTCATCTATTTATTCTCCCTTTTTAAATAACTTTGTTAAAATCATTGGATATATTCTATGTTCTACTTCATGTATTGCTTTTTTCAAATCCTCTAAATCCCAAGAAGGTTTTATATCTACTCTTTCTTGATATATTATCTCTCCAGTGTCAACACCACTATCTACGTAATGAATTGTTACCCCTGTCTTAGTTGCTCCGGCTTTGAATGCATCCCCTATCCCATCTTTTCCAGGAAACTCAGGTAGATAAGCTGGATGAATATTTATTATTTTATTCATATACGCCTCTAATAAAACCGGAGAAATTATTCTCATATAACCTGCTAAAGCTATATATCCAACCTCTTCTTTTTTTAAAATCTCAATTATTTTTTCTTCATACTCCATCTTAGTATTAAACTCTTTTGGATTTACAAAATAGTGAGGTATACCTAATGCTTTTGCTCTTTCAATTGCAAAAGCATCTTTTTTATCAACAATTAGAAGTTTCACTCTATACCCTCTACCTTCTCCACTATTTTGAGCTTCTACTATCCTTTGGAAATTACCTCCATTTCCAGAGGCGAACACTGCTATATTTACCATTTAATTTCTACCCCTGATGTTTTACTAACTTCTCCTAAAATCATAGGATTTTCTCCTAAAGAGTTTAATTTAGATATTAAATTTTCTTTTTCATCTTTAGAGATTACAAATATAAATCCAACACCCATATTAAAGACATTAAACATCTCTTTTTTAGGTACTCCACCTTTTTCTTCTAAGAACTTAAAAATCTTTAA
>DIXX01000039.1:7540-12993 GCA_002428805.1 Cetobacterium sp. UBA6069 | reverse complement strand
CCTCCACCAGTAATATGACACATTCCTTTTATAGCAACTGATTTTAAAACCTCTTTTACTGTTTTAACATATATTCTTGTTGGAGTAAGTAGCTCTTCTCCTAAAGATTTTTCAAAACCTTCATAAGTTGTTTTTAAATCTAAGTTAGCATCTTTGATTATCTTTCTAACTAAAGAGAAACCATTTGAGTGAACTCCACTAGAAGATATTCCTACAATTAAATCTCCCTCTTCTATTCCCTCTCCTGTTATTAACTCTTTTTTTTCTACAGCTCCAACAGTAAATCCAGCTATATCATAATGTCCTTCGCTATACATCCCTGGCATCTCTGCTGTTTCTCCACCTATCAAAGCACATTCAGCTGCAACACAACCATCAGCTACACCTTTAACGATACTTTCAATCTGCTCTGGGTAATTTTTTCCAACCGCTATATAATCTAAGAAGTATAATGGCATAGCCCCTTGAACTAAAACATCATTTACACACATAGCTACAACATCTTGTCCTATTGTGTCATGCTTATCCATTTCAAAAGCTAACATTAATTTTGTTCCAACACCATCTGTTCCACTAACTAAAACTGGCTCTTTCATTCCTAACTCAGATAAGTCAAACATTCCTCCAAAAGCACCTAAACTATTTATCGCTCCTCTTACTTTTGTTCTTTCAACATGACTCTTTATTCTTCTTACTGATTCATATCCTGCTTCTAAGCTTACTCCAGCTTCCATATATTTATTACTCAATTTTATCTCCCCTATTTCTTCAAATTTTCTAATAAACTAAACATACTTGTTGGATACTTCCCTGTGAAACATGCCATACATATATTTTTCCCTAATCCTTCTAACATCCCTTCGTGTGATAAAAATGCTAGTGAATCTGCTCCAATATATTCTCCTAACTCTTTTGGTGACATTCTTGTACTTATAAGTTCATTATACGTCGATGTGTCTACTCCATAGAAGCACGGACTTATAATTGGTGATGAAGCTATTCTCATATGAACCTCTTTCGCACCAGCTTCTTTTAATAGTTTAATTATATGTCTTGATGTCGTTCCTCTAACAATAGAATCATCTACTAAAACAACTCTCTTCCCTTTTACTACAGCTTCCATAGCCGAAAGTTTCATCTTAACTCCACGCTCTCTTTGATGCTGATTCGGTTTTATAAACGTTCTACCTACGTATCTATTTTTTACAAGCCCCATCTCATAAGGAATACCTGAGTAATCTGAATATCCCATAGCTGAAGAAAGTGATGAGTCAGGAACTCCTATAACGATATCCGCTTCTATTGGACTCTCTTTAGCTAAAATATTACCACAACTTCTTCTGCTTGTATGAACGTTTAATCCATTGATACTACTATCTGGTCTTGAAAAATATATATATTCCATCGAACACATCTTATCTTGTGTACAATCAGTGTATTGAGAAGATTCTATTGAATCTCTTGATACTTTTAGAACTTCCCCTGGATTTAATCCTCTTATATATTCAGCTCCGACAATTTCAAACGCCGAGCTTTCAGAACTAAAAACGTATCCACCTTCTAATTTCCCCATAGATAATGGTCTAAATCCATTTTTATCTCTTATTACATATAAATTTTCATTATTCATTATAAGGAATGAGAATGCTCCCTCTAACTTAGGTAAAGCTTTTAGTATTTTCTCGTGGAAATCCCCCACTTCTCTTTGAATCAGATGACCAATTATTTCACTGTCTGAAGTTGTATGGAATATACTTCCCATAGCTTCTAACTGCATTTTTAACTCTTTAGCATTAACTATATTTCCGTTATGTGCAATAACAAAATCTCCAGTATGAGAACGAACAAGTATCGGTTGAACATTTTCTATTCCCCCTCCTCCAGTAGTTGCATATCTAACATGACCTATAGACATATCACCAGGTAATTTAGCTATTCTTTCACTGTTAAAAACTTCAGTTACTAATCCTTCACCTTTTTCTCTAATTATATTTTCTCCATCAGAGGAAGCTATTCCAGCTCCCTCCTGACCTCTATGTTGTAAAGAGTGTAATCCGTAGTATGTTAACTGTGCTGCATCCTCTACATTAAATACTCCAAATACTCCACATTCTTCATTTATTTTCCCACTTAAAAAATACTCGATCTCTTTTATCATTTTTACCCCACTATTTTATTTAATCTTGCTAAAACCTCTTGATAAGCCTCTTCTACATCTCCTAAATCTCTTCTAAATCTATCCTTATCCAATTTTTTTCTAGTTTCTTTATCCCAAAGTCTGCAACAATCTGGAGAAATTTCATCAGCTAAAATTACATTTCCTTCAGAATCTCTTCCAAATTCAATTTTAAAATCAACCAATTCAATTCCAATTTTACTGAATAAATCTTTTAAAAGTTCGTTTATTTTTTTAGTTTGAGAATAGATTGACTCTAACTCAGGCTTTGTTGCAAGTCCAAGAGCCATAGCATGATAATCATTTATCATCGGATCCCCTAACTCATCTTTTTTGTAACAAATCTCAAATATTGGAGAATCTAAAACTAACCCCTCTTCCATTTTAAACAGTTTTGCTGTTGATCCAGCTAGTGTATTTCTTACAATTACTTCTAAAGGTACTATATCTACCTTTTTACAAAGTTGAGCTCTTTCTGATAAGTTTTCTATTAAATGAGTTTCTACTCCATTCTTTTTTAAATAGTCATATATTATTGTTGTTATTTGACTGTTTAATATCCCTTTATTGTGTATTTGACCTTTCTTTAAATTATTAAAAGCTGTTGCATCGTCCTTATAATAAATAATAACTTCGTTAGGATTTTCTGTTCTATAAACTTTTTTTGCTTTTCCTTCATATAACTTATTTGCTTCTACTAATAACATCTGGTCACTCTCCCACTTTAAATATTTATTTTTTTAATTTTTTATTTTTTAAAATAGTTAACTCCGTTGCTAAATAAATCCTGCATTTTATTTCCCGCTATATTTTTTAATAATCCATCTTCATATCTCTCTGAATGTCCCATTTTCCCTAAAATTCTTCCACATTTAGAAACAATTCCCTCTATTGCATATGTAGAACCATTCAAGTTATACTCTTTATCCATTGTTACATTTCCATCTTCATCACAATACTGAGTGATCACTTGCCCATTGTTAAATAACTCTTCTGCGAACTCTTTCGTAACTACAAATTTCCCCTCTCCATGCGATACAGGTATATTGTGAGTCTCTCCTACTGTGAACGAACTCATCCAAGGTGAATTATTTGAAACTATTTTTGTACTTACAACTCTTGATATATGTCTATTAATATTATTTCTAAATAATGTTGGTGAATTTGGATTTACACTATCAACATCTCCATAAGGTAATAAACCTGATTTTATTAAAGCTTGGAATCCATTACAAATACCTAATACCAATCCATCATTATCTAAAAACTGTTTCATACTTTCTTTTATCTTAGGATTTTGAAGTATATTTGCAATAAACTTTCCAGAACCATCTGGCTCATCTCCAGCACTAAATCCACCCGGTATCATGAAGATTTGGGCTGATTTCATTTTTTCAGAAAGTGTTTCTATACTCTCTTTTATTTCATTAACCCCTAAGTTGTTAAATACGTATATCTCTACCTCTGCTCCAGCTCTTTCAAAAGCTTTCTTTGTATCATATTCACAATTTGTTCCTGGGAAAACTGTTACTAAAACTTTTGGTTTATCATATAACTTTTTAGCTTTAAAACTACTTTCAGTTTTAAACTCTTTCTCCATTACATCACCAGAATTTTCTGCATTATATGGATATATTTTTTCATATCTCTTTTCCCAAGCTGATATTAAACTATCTATACAGAACTTTTCTCCTGCTAGCTCTACAGATCTCTCTTCTATCGTATTTCCTATACAAATTCCAAATTCTAATTTCTCATTAGATTCAACAATTATATCCCCAGGCATTAATCCGAATAAATCTTCTGCTGTTTCAATTTTTGCTCCGACTTTATTTCCAAAACTCATCTTGATAACTGCTTCCGCTATTCCAGCAAATTTTATTGTTGACGCTGCTACAATTTTTCCGGCTTTTATGGCAGTTTCAAGTAAATCAAAGTTTTCTTTTATCTTAGCGAAGTTTGGAACCTCTCCAGCTAATCTTTCACTTTTTATTAAGTAAATCTCATTTCCTGATTTTTTGAATTCCGAAGAGATTATATTTTTTACATCCTCAGTTGTTACTGCAAATGATATTAGCGTTGGAGGTACATCTAAATCTTTAAATGTTCCACTCATACTGTCTTTTCCTCCAATAGCTGGAGTTTCAAATTCTAATTGAGCTTCAATTCCACCTAATAAAGCTGAGAATGGTTTTCCCCATCTAGTAGAATCTTTACCTAATCTTTCAAAGTACTCTTGGAATGAAAGTCTCACTTTTTTATAGCTTCCTCCCATCGCAACTATTCTTGCTAGTGACTCTATCACAGCATACTGAGCTCCTAAGTATGGTGAGTACTCTGATACTAGTGGATTATATCCATAAGTCATTATAGAACAAGTATTTGTAACTCCTTCTGTTGGAAGTTTTTGAACGCTTCCTTCTGACTCTGTCAATTGGTACTTTCCTCCATAAGGCATTAAAACTGTGCTTCTTCCTATTGAAGCATCAAACATCTCAACCATACCCCTTTGAGAAGATACATTCATATCATCTAACACTTTTGCAACTTTATCTTTTATATCTGTAACTTTCTCAGATAAGAATGGATTTTCTTTAGAAGATAAAACTACTTTTACATCTTGACTTTGTCTTACACCATTTGTATCTAAAAACTCTCTAGATAAATCTACAAGTGTTTCATTTTTATATTTAACTACTAATCTTTCCTCTTCTGTCACTACTGCTACTAATGCTGATTCTAGGTTTTCAGCTTTAACTAACTCTTGGAATCTTTGGGCATCTTTTGCTTCTACTACAACTGCCATTCTTTCTTGAGATTCTGATATTGCTAACTCAGTTCCATTTAATCCTAAATATTTAACTGGTACTGTATCTAGATTGATCTCTACACCTCTTGCAATCTCTCCTATAGCAACACTAACTCCACCCGCTCCGAAATCATTTGATTTTTTTATCATTTTTGTAACTTCTGGATTTCTAAATAGCCTTTGGATTCTTCTTTCTACAGGAGCATTTCCTTTTTGAACCTCAGATGAACATTTAGTTAATGATGTTTCATTATGTTCTTTTGATGATCCTGTCGCTCCTCCAACTCCATCTCTACCTGTTTTTCCTCCAAGTAAAATAACTATATCTCCTGGTACTGGGCTCTCTCTTCTTACATACTCTTTTTTTACAGCTCCAACTACAGCTCCAACTTCCATTCTTTTAGCTTTATATCCATTGTGATAAATCTCTTTTACGAATGTTGTTGTAAGTCCAATTTGGTTTCCATA
>DIXX01000039.1:0-7263 GCA_002428805.1 Cetobacterium sp. UBA6069 | reverse complement strand
TCAACTCCCTCAGTTATATCTCCAGCTCCTGTTATTCTCATTGCTTGATAAACATACGCTCTTCCTGATAATGGATCTCTAATAGCTCCTCCCACACAAGTACTTGCTCCTCCGAAAGGTTCTATCTCTGTTGGATGATTATGAGTTTCATTTTTAAACATCAGTAACCATTTTTCTGTTACTCCATCAACATCCACATCAACTTCTACACTACAAGCATTTATCTCTTCTGATTCTTCTAAGTCATCTAGCTTTCCAGCTTTTTTTAGATATCTTCCTCCGATAGTTGCCATATCCATAAGAGTTACTGGTTTTGATTCTCTTCCTAACTCTTTTCTTAAATTCAGATATCCTTCAAATGCTTTTTGAATATTTTCAGTCAGTTCCCCACACTCTACCTTTACATCTTTTAAATAAGTTTCAAAAGTTGTATGTCTACAGTGATCTGACCAGTAAGTATCTAAAACTTTAATCTCTGTTTCTTTTGGATCTCTTTTTTCCTCATTTTTAAAGTAGTTTTGAATATGTTGTAAATCTTCTATTGTCATTGCTAATCCATGTTCATTTAAAAAAGCTTCTAACTCTTCTACAGTTTTATTTATAAATCCGTTATAAGTTGGAACAGGATCAATATCTATGTTCTCTTCTAATAATAGAGTATTTAAATCTTTTTCTCTCGTTTCAATTGGATTTATTAGATACTCTCTAACTTTTTCAAAGTTTTTTATCTCACCATGAAATACTAACAATCTTCCACTTTTGATTGAAACTCCAGCTTTGTTGTTTAAAAGCATTAAACATTGCTCTGCTGAATCAGCTCTTTGGTCATATTGTCCTGGTAAAAACTCTGTAGCTAGATATTTTTTTCCACCTAGTTCTACTTCTTCATATACATCATCTGTAACTGGTTCTGATAAAACTTTATTTTTTAAAAGCTCTAAATCCTCTGATGTACAGTTAAAAATATCATAAACATTGTATAAATCTATTTTTTCTATAGTTGACTCTTTTAAATTTTCTAAAAGTTCATTTTTTACTCCTAAACTTTCTACTTGAAACCCCTCTTTTTTCTTAACAAATACCCTTTTATTCATTGATCCTCCCTAAAATGAATTAGCTTTCTCTATTAATTTCTCTATGCTTTCTCCGCAATAATTTATATGACCCATTTTTCTATCTTTTTTCCACTCTGTTTTACCATATATGTGAAGTTTTGTATTTTCATCTAATGTTATTTTCTCTATTTTCTCTCTATCTTCACCCATTATATTTAACATTACAACAGGTGTTAACAGTTTTATCTCTGGTAATTTTTCACCTAAAACCCCTAATAGGTGAACGTCAAACTGTGAATAGTTACATGCATCCATTGTATAGTGAGCACTATTATGTGGTCTAGGGGCCATCTCGTTGAAATATACTTCCTCTCCCTTTATGAAGTATTCAATTCCTAACGGTCCATAGATATCTAATTTTTCAACAATTCTTTTTGATAAATTTTCTATTTTTCTTTGAACATCTTCCGATATCCTTGCTGGAACTATCGTTTTATTCAAAATTCCATTTTTATGAATATTTTCTCCTACTGGAAATGTGACTATATCTCCATTTATTCCCCTAACGACTAAACATGATACCTCTTTTTGGAAATCTACCATTTTTTCTAAAATATACTCTGTATCTTTCCAATCGACATCATTTAAATCTGATTCACTCTGTATTTTCCACTGCCCTTTTCCATCATATCCCCCTGAACAAGTTTTTAAAATACATGGTGCTTCAATTTTTATTAAAGCTTCTTTTGCTGATATTAAACTATTTACTTCTGCAAAGTCTGCTGTTCGAACGCCGATTTCGTTAACAGCTGACTTCTCTCTTACTCTATGTTGACTTAGATATAGAGGTCTTTCTCCTTGAGGTACGTTCCCACCGTTTCTCTTTAAAAAATCTATCACTTTACTTGGAACATTTTCAAACTCGTAAGTTATTACATCTGATTCTTTACAAAGTCTTTTTAAAGCAGATTCATCATCATAGTTAGCTACAATATGTTCATCTGCTCCAAATCTTCCACAAGAGTCTGAACTTGGATCTAGTACTATAGTTTCATAACCCATTTTTTTACCTGAGTCACAAAGCATTTTAGCTAGTTGTCCCCCTCCTAAAATTCCAACTTTTCTAGATTTTTTCATCTAAAATCATCCTCTCCATATTTTCTCTATAGCTTGTTACTTTTTTTGCTAATTCACTATCTTTTATTGCTAATATTTTAACTGCTAGTAATCCTGCATTCTTTGCTCCTCCGATAGCTACTGTCGCTACAGGAACTCCCCCAGGCATCTGAACTATTGATAACAGTGAATCAATTCCTTTTAAAGTTTTACTTTCAATAGGTACACCAATAACTGGTAAATCTGTTAAACTTGCAACCATTCCTGGAAGATGTGCTGCTCCACCTGCCCCTGCAACAATTACCTCTATCCCTCTGCTTTTAGCCTCTTTAGCATAAGTAAACATTAAATCTGGTGTTCTGTGAGCTGATACTATTTTCACTTCATGCTCAACTCCAAACTCTTTTAATATACTTACACATTCGTTCATTGTTGGTAAGTCTGATTTACTTCCCATTATTACACCTATTTTCACTCTTTTTCCTCCCTAAAGTTTAAAAATAAAAAACGCATATTACTAAAAAGGTCACAACTATCCCTTTTCAATAATCTGCGTTTTTACACACTTATTCCATTTAACTTGCTTTAATTTTTTTATGTTTTTTTGTTTCTGATCTTTCTTTAATCTTAGCACCTGATTAACTCCCCTTATTTTATTTTTGGGGTCAACAAAAAAGTCCATAAAAAAAAGGAAACTACAATGTAATTTCCTACAAGATTGAGTTTTAAATATATTAAAAAAAACATATATTAAAAATCTATCCTTGTAGTCCGCCAATTTACGGTGGCAGGTAGAGACTCGTTGACCTTATTTCAACTATTATACAAGCTTAATTTATTTTTGTTTTTTAATACTTTTCCTGATTTAATACTAACACACTGTTCGTTTTTTTTCAACTATTATTTTTTTTATAAAAAAAGTTCTCTGATTTTTACCTCAGAGAACCCTTGATTTTATTATGCTTTCTTATTAAAAAACTTTCTTCTAATCCCTTCGATAAGCTCTTCAACACTAATGTATAAAACCGGAATTACTACCAGTGTTAGGATTGTTGAGAACGATAATCCGAAGATAACTGCAATTGACATTCCTGAATATAGTTCTGCTCCCTCTCCAAATCCTAAAGCTAGTGGAATCATTCCACAAACTGTAGTCATTGTTGTCATTAGAATTGGTCTAAGTCTTGTTTTACAAGATTCTCTAACCGCATCATTCAGTTCATAGCCTCTTTCTCTTAAAATCTTGATAAAGTCAATTAGTACTATCGCATTATTTACAACGGTACCTGCTAGCATTATTATTCCTATCATAACCATCATATCAAAAGGAGAGTTTGTAAGTAATAATCCACCATAAACTCCTATCATTGCTAATGGTACTGAAGCTAGAATAATTCCTGGCAATAAGAAGTTCTCAAATTGTGATGCTAAAATAGCATAAATTAAGAATATAGATATTCCTAAAGCCATTCCCATTTGTACGATTGCTTCGTTAAACATTTGAGACATTCCACCCCAAGAGTAAGAAACTCCTTTTGGAGGATTTGTGCTTTCAAATGCATTCACTATTTCACTTTGAACTTTGCTTAGCCCTATTCCACCATCATTTGCCGATACTGAAACATAGAATATTTTATCAGTTTTTGTAATCTCTGATGCTCCCTCAGCCATTACAACATCAGCTACATCAGAAACTTTTACGAATTTACCATCAGCACCTCTAACGTTCAATTCTTCTAATGTTGAAACCTTTGTTCTAGCATCTTTTGGTAATCTTATTAAAACATCAATCTCTTCTGTTCCAGTCTTAACTGATAATGTTTGTCCTGTTGATCTATTTCCACCTAAGAACGAATAACTTATAGTTCTTCCTATATCAAACGGACTAATTCCATACGCTCTTAATTTATCTCTATTCAATACAACTCTTGCTTCTACATTTCCAGCTTCAATACTTGATGTTATATCTATTATTCCTGGATTTGTACTTATTTTTTCTTGAACTTGCCTTGCTATGTTTTCTGCTACATCAAGTGAATCCGAAGATATTCTAAATTCAACATCTCTATCTCCACTACCTGATTGATAGTCATCTTTTAAATTGAATTTAATTCCAGGTATTTTAGCTAACTCTGGTCTTAAACTCTCCATAACATCAAATATACTAACGTCTCTATCAGTCTTTGGACCAATATCAACGTTTACTATTCCTGTTCCTGATTTTACCAGAGTAATATAAGTTTTTGTTAAACTATTATTTTTTATAATTTCTACTGCTTGCTCTGTTATCTCTTCCGCTCTTTCAACTGATAGTCCTTTTTCAAGTTCAACTACCACTGCATATCTTCCATAGTCTTGTTTAGGAATAAACTCTGTTCTAGTAAACATTGGTCCAACTATCATCATCCCTATGAATGTTAAGAATGCTAATGCAACTGTTTTCTTTCTATTTGAAATAGCCCATTCAATTATTCTTTCATAAACTGATTTTACTTTTCCGAATACTTTACCCTCTTTTGTTATATCTGCATTAGATTTTAAAAATCTACTTGCTACCATCGGCATTAAAGTTAATGATACTATTAATGCTGCAACGTTTGAGAAAATAATTGATAATGACATATCTCTAAATATCTCTCTTGCAATACCCGGAATAAATAGAACCGGAATAAACACAACCATTGTTGTTAAAGCTGATGCTAATATTGCAACTGCAACTTCTGAGGCACCATCTTCTGAGGCTTCCATAACTGGTTTTTTTAATTCTGTTATATGTCTATAGATATTATCTATAACAACAACCGAGTTATCCGTAAGCATTCCAACTCCAATAGATAATCCCATTAATGAAATTATATTTATTGTTACTCCTAATAATGATAAAAACGCAAATGTAAATACAATAGCAATTGGTAATGCCAGTGAAATTAACATAGTTGCTCTAATATTTTTTAAGAATACAAGTAATACTATCGTTGCAAGAACTAATCCTGTAACAGCATTTCCTTTTACTCCAGAAATTGATGAGTTTATATTTTCAGAGTAATCCATTACTATATTCACTTCTACACCGTTTGGTAAATATGGTTTCATCTCTTCTAAAGCTATTTTAGCATTATCTGTTATTGATAATATATTTCCATCTGTTGATTTTTCAATTGTTATCATAACTGATGACTTTCCATTAAGCTTTGCTATATCAGTTTGGTCCTCAGTTGTTAAAACAACATCTGCTAAATCTTTTAATCTAAGAGTTTTTCCATTACTTCTTATAATCATATTTTCAAACTCATCTAAGTAGTTAAACTCTCCCATAAATCTAGCAACAACATCTTTTCCACCGGTTTTAATAACTCCTAACGGAACATTTACAGAAGATGTTCTTATTAAATCATATAACTCATTTGGAGTTAAATTGTATGATGATAATCTATCTGTATCAAACTGAATTTGAATTTGCTTATCAGGCGATCCTAACGTATCAACACTTCCAACTCCTCCAATTCTTTCAAATCTTGGAGTCATGAACTCATTAATAAACGTTGTTAACTCTAAGAAGTTTGGTCCAGATACATTAAGCATCATCGCAGTATTTCCTGATCCTGCCAACTTCTTTTGTGTTACTGGTTTTGAAGCGTCATCTGGTAACTCACCAGAGATAGCATCAATCTCTCTTTGAACGTCTCCTCTTTTTAAATCTATATTCACTCCATAGTCAAACTCTATACTTACCGTTGACCTTTCAAATGAAGATGTTGAAGTAATCTTTTTTATTCCATCAACACCAGATAGTGAATCCTCAATTTTTTTTGTAATTTGACTATTTATATCATCTGGAACAGCTCCGTTCCAAGTTGTACTAACAATAACCATGGGGATATTCATATTAGGAAGTAATTCAGATTTCATTGATAACATTGAAACAATCCCTAAGAATACCATCGAGACCATTACCATTACTGTTGCAACGGGTCTACGTATAGCAATACCTGCTAATGACATATATCTTTCACCTCTTCAATTTCTATTTTGTTTCATTATTTATTGTAACTTCGTCTCCATCAGCTAATCCAAATATACCATCAGATACAACTAAATCTCCTGCTTGTAATTCATTCGATATAATTTCAATATTTGGTTTTACAGTAGCTCCTGTTTTAACTTCTACTCTTTTTACTTTCCCATTTTCAATTTTATAAACATAACTTAATAAATCTCTTATAAATACTGCTCCTTGAGGGACAACCATACTTTCTCTTTTTTGAGTTGGTATCACAACTTTAGTATACATTCCATCTTTTAACTCTTTTGATTTGTTATCTATTGATAATTTTACCGGGAACTTTTTTGTTTCCGCATCTGCTATCGGATTAATTGATTTTATTTCTCCTGTAAACTCTTTTCCACCTAAATCAGAAACCATTAAAGTTATAGGTGATCCCTCTTTTACACTATTTAACCAGTATCCTGGGAAATCAACAGTTATCTCCATCATATTTTCATCTACAACTGTAAATACTGTTGAATTTGCCTCTACTATATTTCCTGATTTAAGATTTAAATTTCCTACCAATCCTGTTATTTCTGATTTTCTTGTTAACTTATCAAAATTAGATTGCTTTGATGTGTAATCAGCTAATGCATTTGTATATGCGTCTCTATAACTTAAAAGTTCAAGCTGAGATACCATTTGCTTTTCATAAAGTTTATTGAACTTTTCATAATTATTTTTAGTAGATTGTAAATTAAATTTAGCAGCCTCAAAACTAGATTCAACCTTTGCATCTATAAATTTTACAACAACTTCACCTTTTTTTACAAAATCTCCATTTTTCTTTAATACAACTGCTACAGTACCTTGAGTATCTAGTGTATGGTTAACTTTTTCTTGAGGAACTAAACTTCCATCTGTTGTATATACATCAGCTACTTCTTCTTTAACTATTTTTGATACTACTACCGGTTTTTTAACCTTTTCTACTACTGCTTCCTCTTTTTTTCCACATGCAGTAATTAACATTGCTGCTGCACATAATATGAATAATCCCTTTTTCATTTTTCCTCCCGATATTAAATAAGTGATGATCTGTAT
>DIXX01000083.1 GCA_002428805.1 Cetobacterium sp. UBA6069 | reverse complement strand
TATTTCTAAAACAATGAAAATAGAGATTATTAAAAGCCCTAAGCTAATAGATGGTGAAGGATATGTTTGTGGATTCTGGCACAACAAACTTGTTGGTGCTTCTTTAGGTTTTATAAACTTCTCAGATAAAAAAGCTGTTTTAGCAAGTCCATCAAAAGATGGAGAACTGATATCTATTCCTCTAGAAAAAATGGGCTTTACTATGGTTAGAGGGTCTTCTGGTAAAGACTCCATAAAATCTGTTTTAAAACTTATTAAACTTGTTAAAGCTGGATATAGTGCTGGAACTCCACTTGATGGACCTAAAGGTCCCATTTATGAGGTTAAACCTGGTATGCTTTATCTTGCTCAAAAATCAGGAAAAGCTCTTGTGCCAGTTGGAGTAGCTTTCAGCAATAAATGGATTTTTGAAAAAGCTTGGGATAAATTCCAAATGCCAAAACCATTTTCTAAAATGGTCTGCATTATAGGTGATCCTATTTTTATTCCAAATGATGCTAATTTGGATGATTATCTAGAGTTAGTTAAAAATACTCTATTCGAAATGGATAAATTAGCTGAAGAAAAATTAAATAAACAAAACTAAAAGAAAATAATGATTTGAAAGGAGATTAATAGATGAGTAAAAATTTTTATGTAACTACACCTATATACTACGTTAATGGGGATCCACATGTTGGAAGTGCCTATACAACTATCGCAGCTGACGTTTTAGCTAGATATAAAAAATCTAAAGGATTTGATGTTTTCTTCCTAACAGGAACTGATGAACACGGACAAAAAGTTGAGGAAGCAGCTAAAATGAGAGACTTAACTCCTCAAGCTTGGACAGATTCTATGGCTCCTAGATTTATCGATATGTGGAAAGCATTAGATATAAACTATACTGATTTTATCAGAACAACTGAACCTAGACACAAAGATGCTGTTAAAAAAATATTAAAAACAGTTCACGATAAAGGAGATATCTATAAGGGAGAGTACGAAGGTAAGTACTGTGTTTCTTGTGAAACTTTCGTTCCTGAAAATCAAATTGTAAATGGAAATCATTGCCCAGATTGTGGAAAAGAATTAAGAACAGTTAAAGAGGAATCATACTTCTTTAAAATGTCTAAATACCAAGATGCTTTGCTTGATCATATTGAAAAGCACCCTGATTTTATTCTTCCTCACTCTAGAAAAAATGAAGTTGTATCGTTCATAAAGCAAGGATTACAAGATCTTTCTATCTCTAGAAACACATTTGAATGGGGAATCCCTATCGAGTTCGCACCAGGACACATCACTTATGTTTGGTTTGATGCTCTTACAAACTACCTAACTGCTGTTGGGTATGAAAATAGTGCAGAAATATTTGATAAGTTCTGGAATAATGGAGAGGTAGTTCACCTATTAGGAAAAGATATCCTAAGATTCCATGCTATTATCTGGCCTTGTATGTTACTATCTGCTGGAGTAAAACTTCCAGATAAAATTGTTGCTCACGGATGGTGGACTTCTGAAGGTGAAAAAATGTCAAAATCTAAAGGAAATGTTGTTGCTCCTCTAGATGAAATTGCAAAATATGGTGTTGACGCTTTTAGATATTGCTTAATGAGAGAAGTTAACTTTGGAAATGACGGAGATTATTCAACTCCATCTATCGTTACAAGAATCAACTCTGACCTTGCAAATGACCTTGGAAACCTTTTAAATAGAACTCTTGGAATGTATGGAAAGTACTTCAATGGAGTTATTGCAAAAGGAGAGGCTTTTGAAGAGATTGATGAGACTGTTAAAACTCTTTGGGATGAAACAATCACAGCTGTAGATTATCATATAAATAGAGTTGAGTTTTCTAGAGCTTTAGAAGCTATTTGGAAGTTTATCTCTAGGATGAATAAATATGTTGACGAGACTGCACCTTGGCTTCTTATAAAAGATGAAGCTAAAAATGAAAGATTAGCAACTGTTATGAACTTCTTAGTTCAATCACTATATAAGGTTGCTATTTTAACAGCACCATACATGCCAACTGCATCGCAAAAAATTTGGAATCAACTAGGTGTAAACACTAACATTCTAGATGCTAATTTAGATGCTGTAAACGGATGGAACTTATTCTCTGAAGGTCATGTTTTAGGTACTGCTGAACCTATCTTCCCTAGACTTGAAGTTGAAAAGAAAGAAGCTAAAAAAGATCCTCTTGCTATAAATGAAGATTTAAAAATTGAAAATCCAATCGAAATCGCTGATTTTGATAAAATAGATATTCAAGTGGTTGAAATATTAGAGGCTAGCAATATTGAGGGAGCTGATAAACTTCTTAAATTTAAAGTTAAAACCGCTAACGAAGTAAGACAAATCGTTTCTGGAATTGCAAAATACTATCCAACTCCTGCTGAACTTGTTGGAAAGAAAGTTTTAGCTATTTTAAACCTTCCACCAGTTAATTTAAGAGGGGTTCTTTCTCAAGGGATGCTTTTAAGCTCTACTGAAAAGAAAAGATTAAAACTTGTTGAAGTTGACTCAACTGTAAAAGTTGGAGCAAAAATAAAATAATTTTTAGGGGGATTTTTTTATGAAAAAAGTTACAAAAGCTGTTATACCTGCAGCTGGATTAGGGACTAGAGTTTTACCTGCAACAAAAGCCCAGCCCAAAGAAATGCTCGTGATTGTTGACAAACCATCTCTTCAATATATTGTTGAGGAACTTGTAGAATCTGGAATTACAGACATTGTTATTGTTACTGGAAGAAATAAAAACTCTATTGAAGACCATTTTGATTTCTCTTTCGAACTTGAAAATACTTTAGAAAGAGATGGGAAATTTGACCTTCTTAAAAAAATTGATGATATCTCAAGTATGGCAAATATCTATTATGTTAGACAAAACCATCCTTTAGGTCTTGGGCATGCTATTTTAAAAGCAAAATCATTTATTGGAGATGATCCATTTGTTATAGCTCTTGGAGATGATATCGTTTATAGTCCTGAAGCTCCTGTAGCTAAGCAATTGATTGATGTTTATGAAAAATATGGAAGTAGTGTAATTGGGGTTCAAGAAGTTGAAAATAAAGATGTTTCTAAATATGGAATTGTTAAACCTTCTATTACTTTAGATGAAAACACTGTTGAAATGGCTGACTTTATTGAAAAACCTTCATTAGAAGAAGCTCCATCAAACCTTGCTTGTCTTGGAAGATATCTTTTAGATGGTGAGATATTTAAGTATTTAGAAACTACTACTCCTGGAAAAGGTGGAGAGATTCAATTAACAGATGCTATTTTACAGATGCTTAATGATAAGAAAAAAGTAGTAGCATATAACTTCGAAGGAAAAAGATATGATATTGGTAATAAAATTGGTCTTTTAAAGGCTAATATTGAATTCGGACTTAGAAATGATGAAACTAAGGATGACCTTATTAAATATTTAAACGAGGAAATCAAGTTTTAACGGAGGATTTTTAACATGGCTAAATTATTAAAATTTAATGCTGATGCAAGAAAAAAGTTAGAAAATGGGGTTAATATTTTAGCTGATGCTGTTAAAATCACTTTAGGGCCAAGAGGGCGAAATGTTGTTTTAGAAAAAGCATATGGTCCTCCTCTTATTACAAATGATGGTGTTTCTATTGCTAAAGAGATCGAATTAGATGATCCTTTTGAAAATATGGGTGCCCAACTTATAAAAGAAGTCGCTACTAAGGCTAATGATGTTGCTGGAGATGGAACTACTACAGCAACAATCTTAGCTCAAGCTATTGTAAAAGAGGGTCTTAAAATGGTTTCTGCTGGAGCTAATCCTATTTTTGTTAAAAAAGGAATTGAAAAAGCTACTAAAAAAGCTACTGAGTTACTTTTAGAGAAATCTAAAAAGGTTCAATCTAATAGTGAAATATCTCAAGTTGCATCTATCTCTGCTGGGGACAATGAAATTGGTGCCCTTATAGCTAAAGCTATGGAGAAAGTTGGAGAAAGTGGGGTTATTAGTGTTGAGGAAGCTCGTTCTTTAGAAACCTCTTTAGATGTTGTTGAAGGAATGGAGTTTGAAAAAGGTTACCTTTCTCCTTATATGGTTACAAACTCTGAAAGAATGGAAGCTATTTTAGAAAATCCTTTTATTTTGATAACAGATAAAAAGATTTCTACAATGAAAGAGTTACTACCTCTTTTAGAAAAAACAGTTCAAACATCTAAGCCACTACTTATTATAGCTGACGACTTAGATGGTGAGGCTCTTGCTACTTTAGTTTTAAATAAAATTAGAGGAACTCTAAATGTTACTGGTGTTAAAGCTCCTGCATTTGGAGATAGAAGAAAAGCTATGCTTGAAGATATCGCTGTTTTAACTGGTGGAACCCTTATTTCAGATGAAAAAGGAATGAAAATCGAGGATGCTGATCTTACTCAACTTGGTAGAGCAAAAAAAATAAAAGTTACAAAAGATTCTACTGTTATAATAGATGGCTTTAGTAATGAGGAAGAGTTAAACAGTAGAATTTTACATATCAAAAATCAACTGACTTTAACTGATTCAGAATATGATAAAGAAAAATTACAAGAAAGACTTGCTAAGCTTTCTGGTGGAGTTGCTATTATCAAGGTGGGAGCTGCAACAGAAGTTGAAATGAAAGAGAAAAAACTTAGAATAGAAGATGCTTTAAATGCAACTAGAGCTGCTATCGAAGAGGGTGTTGTCCCTGGCGGTGGGGTTGCTCTTGCTGAAATAGCTAATGAAATGGAAAACTTTACTTTAGATGGTGAAGAAGGAATTGGAGCTAATATTTTAAAAAAATCTCTTACCGCTCCATTAAGGCAGATTGCTATCAATGCTGGCTTAGATGGTGGAGTAGTTTTAGAGAAAGTTAAAAATTTAGCTGATGGTTATGGCTTAGACGCTGCAACAGAAAATTATGTTCACATGATTGAAAGTGGAATTATTGACCCTACAAAAGTTACTCGTTCTGCTCTACAAAATGCTACATCTATTGCAGCTTTAATCTTAACTACAGAAGTTATTATTGCAAATAAAAAAGAACCTATTAGTGAAAACTCAAACTCTAATATGGGGGATATATAAAGGGGAGGATTTTTAAAAATGGATAAATTTACACTTGAAAATTACAACAACTGGTTAACTTCAGATTATATTGATTTAGAGGATAGAAAAGATTTAGAAAGTATTAAAGAAAATGAAAAAGAGATTGAAGATAGATTCTATACAAATCTTTCTTTTGGAACTGGTGGAATGAGAGGGGTTAGAGGAGTAGGTATAAACAGAATTAATAAATATACTATTAGAAAAGCTACTCAAGGTCTTGCTAACTATATTATAGAAGCTGCTGGTGAAGAAGCAAAAGAGATGGGAGTAGCTATCGCTTACGACTGTAGAATCGGTTCTGAAGAGTATGCTTTAAACTCTGCTTTAGTTTTAGCAGGAAACGGAATTAAGGCGTACCTATTTAAATCTTTAAGATCAACACCTGAGCTTTCTTTCGCTGTAAGAGAACTTAAATGTATCGCTGGTATCGTTGTAACAGCTTCACATAACCCTCAAGAATACAATGGTTATAAAGTTTACTGGAACGATGGTTGTCAAATTATCGATCCTCAAGCAACAGGAGTTGTTGATAATGTTAACAATGTTAATTCATTTGAAGAGATTAAACTTATCGACAAAAACGATGCTATTGAAGCTGGACTTTTAGAATATATATCTGAAGATATGGATACTAACTTTATAGAAGCTGTTAAAAAACAAATTATCCATAATGAAATCCCTGGAAAAGAGAGTTTTAAAATTGTTTATTCTCCTTTACATGGAACTGGAGGAAGACCTGTTAAAAGAGTTTTCTCTGAAACAGGATTCAACTCTATATATATAGTTGCTGAACAAGAGCAACCAGATGGAAACTTCCCTACTTGTTCATACGCTAACCCTGAAGATCCTGCTGTATTCAAGCTAAGTACAGAACTAGCTGATAAAGTTGGAGCTAACATTTGTATGGCGAACGATCCTGATGCAGATAGAATTGGTGTTGCTGTTAAAGATGAAGCCGGAACTTGGCTTTATCCTAATGGAAACCAAATTGGTCTTCTACTTATGAACTATATTTTAGAAAATAAAAAAGATATTCCTAAAAATGGTGCTGTTATCTCTACTGTAGTTTCTACTCCTATGCTTGATGCTGTTGCTAAAGAAAAAGGTGTTGAGATTTTCAGAACTTTAACAGGATTTAAGTTTATTGGTGAAAAAATTAGAGAGTTTGAAGAGGGAAAATATGATGCTACATTCCTTATGGGATTTGAGGAGTCGTACGGATATCTTGTTGGAACTCATGCTAGAGATAAGGATGCTGTTGTTGCAACTCTTTTAATTGCTGAAATGGCAGCTTACTACGCTAGCGTTGATTCATCAATACCTAAAGAGTTAAAAAAATTATATGATAAGTTTGGTTACTACAGAGAGGGAATTATAGCAGTTACTAAAAAAGGAAAAGATGGGGTAGCAGCTATCTCTAAAATAATGAGCAGTCTAAGAGAAAATGTTACTGACTCTTTAATTGGACAAAATGTTGTTTCAAAAAGAGATTTTAATACTGGATATAATGGGCTACCTAAGTCTGATGTTATCCAATTTGTATTAGAAGATAATACATATATCACTGCTAGACCTTCTGGAACTGAACCAAAAATTAAATATTACTTCTGTGTTGTTGGTACAACAGAGAAAGATGCTGATGAAAAATTAGCAAAAGCTATGGAGACTTTCGAAGCTTTTGTTGATTAAGCCTTGGAGGAATTATGCTTAGTGCAATGTATATACATATTCCTTTCTGTTTAAATAAGTGTAATTACTGTGATTTCTTATCTTTCAAATCTACTGTTGAAGAAAGAGAAAAATATGTAGATGCAATTATCGCAGAAATTAATATGTATCCTAAATTCCCTCTTGAAACAGTCTATTTTGGTGGTGGAACTCCATCACTTTTAACTTCAGAACAAGTTAAAAGAATTTTATCTAACTTAGACATAAAAGAGGGTGCTGAAGTTACCCTAGAAGTAAATCCTAAAACAGTTGATTTTGAAAAGTTTAAACTTTTTAAAGAAGCTGGTATTAATAGAGTTAGTATTGGTATTCAAAGTTTTAATGATGAAAAACTTAAAATGTTAGGTAGATTGCATTCCTCTTCTCAGGGAGAGGAAGCTTTCTTTTTAGCTAGAAAAGCTGGATTTGATAACATTAGTCTAGACTTAATGTTTTCTCTTCCTAAACAAAGCATAGATGATTTAAAAGATGATTTAAATCATCTATTCTCTTTAAAGCCTGAACACTTTTCTATCTACTCTCTGATTTGGGAAGAGGGTACAGACTTTTTTGAAAAACTTGAAGCAGGAGTGTATAAAGAAACTGACAACGATTTAGAAGCCTCTATGTATGAGTTAATCATCGATAGCGCTCAAAAAAATGGATATATACACTACGAAATTTCAAATTTTTCTCTACCTGGAAAAAGAGCTATACATAATACAAAATACTGGAAAAATGAGGAGTATCTTGGTATAGGAATTGGTGCTTCTGGATATTTCGAAAATATTAGATACAAAAATGTCTTAAAGTTTCCTGAATATTATGGTAGAATATTAGATAATGTAAAACCAATCTTAGAAGAAGAGTTTGTCAACGAGGAAGAAAAAGAGATTTATGAATATATATTAGGATTGAGAATTATCCCTGATGGAATAACTCCTAGAGGAAAGTATATTGAGTTATGTGACGAACTAGTTAAAAATGGATTTTTAACTAAATCTAATTCTATATATACTCTGTCTCAAAAAGGTGTCCTTATGGCTAATGATGTCTTTGACAAATTTATTTAATTATTAGGAGGAGATTGTGGGAATTTCAGAAAATATAAATGAAATTTTAATAGACATCAAAAAATATTCACCTTACCCTGAAAAGGTAAGTTTAATTGCTGTTACAAAATATGTTGATACGAAGGTTATAAAAGAGGTTCTTGCTGGTGGAGCTCATATATTAGGTGAAAATAAAGTTCAAATTTTGACAAAAAAACAAGAAGAACTCATAGATTTTCCTGTTGAACACAAATGGCACTTTATTGGAAATCTTCAAAAAAATAAAGTTAAATATATTGCTCATTTTATTGATATGATTCACTCTGTTAATAAGCTCTCACTTGCTCAAGAGATAAATAAAAGAGCAAAAGAACACAATAGAAAAATTGATGTTCTTATCGAAATTAACTTATTTGAAGAGGAAAGTAAAGAGGGTTACCAGTTTACTGATTTCTTAAATGATATTCCTGACCTTTTAGAGTTAGAAAATATAAATATTAAAGGATTTATGACCATGGCTCCATATACTGATAATGAAGAGCTTATAAGAGCAGGGTTCAGAAAATTAAGAGAATTAAAAAAAGAGATGAATACTCTCTACTTTAATGATACCTTGTCTGAACTTTCTATGGGAATGAGTAATGACTATAAAATCGCTCTTGAAGAAGGCGCTACTCTTATTAGAGTAGGTAGCAAAATATTCGAATAATTTGTGGAGGTTTGAATGAAAATTACTAAATTTAAAAATGCTTTTAAAGATTTTACTGATAGTGTTGGACTTACTTTTGATCCTGAAGAAGAAGGGTATGAGGAGTACGAAGAAGAGCAAGAACCCATTTCTGTTCCTAGATTTGGATCTACTAGCCCTAAAGAGGATATTGTTCCTCCTTTTACTACTAATACAGTTCCTAGACCAGAGATTAAAACACCTATTAACAATACAACAGTTCAAGAAGACTGTCAAACTATATTTGTGAATCCTAAAAGCTTTGCAGAATGTAGAAAAATTGCAGATTATATAAAAAATGATAAAGTGGTTACACTAAATCTAGAAAATGTAAATGGAAAAGATGCACAAAGAATTATTGATTTCTTAAGTGGTGCTATAAATATAAAAGAAGCTAAATGGATTCCCATTAGTAGAAATGTATTTACATCTGTTCCAAAGAATATCAATTTCCTATACGATGGGACAAATGATTTAAAACAAAATACTTTTTTAGATATTGACCACGAATAACTAATGGAGGTTAATAAAATGAAAGCATTGGCACTTTTTTCTGGAGGACTTGATAGTGCTCTAGCAATAAAAATTATAAAAGATCAAGGTATAGAAGTTATCGCTCTTAACTTTGTTTCACACTTCTTTGGTGGAAAAAATGAAAAAGCTGAAAATATGGCTAAGCAACTTGGAATTCAACTTGAGTACGTTAACTTTACTAGCGCTCATACTGAAATCTTAAAAAACCCTGTACATGGACGTGGAAAAAATATGAATCCTTGTATTGATTGCCACGCTCTTATGTTTAAAACAGCTGGAGATCTTATGGAGAAGTTTGGTGCTTCTTTCATAATTTCTGGAGAAGTTCTTGGACAAAGACCTATGTCACAAAACTACCAAGCATTAGAAAAAGTTAAGGCTATGTCACCTGGACTTGAAAATCTTATTGTAAGACCATTATCAGCTAAACTTTTACCAGAAAGTGAGCCTGAAAGATTAGGTTGGGTTGATAGAGAAAAACTTCTTGATATTCAAGGTAGAAGTAGAAAAACTCAAATGGAGTTAATGGATAAGTTTGGAATTGTTGACTACCCAACACCTGGTGGAGGATGTCTACTAACTGATCCGGGTTACTCAAAAAGATTACGTATTTTAGAAGAGGATGGTTTTTTAGAGGATGAACACTCTAATCTATTCCACCTTTTAAAAATAGGTAGATTCTTTAGATTTGAAAAAGGAAAATATCTAATTGTTGGAAGAGAGCAAGAAGATAACCTTAAAATAGATGAATTTAAAACTTATGGTTCTCTATTTATCAGAGGAAAAGAGGTTCCTGGGCCACACATGGTTGGATTCGGAGAGCTTTCAGAAGAAGAAATTAATTTTGCGTTAAATCTTTTCTCTAGATATTCTAAAGTAAAAGGAAATTCAGAATTAACTTTCCTTATGAATGGTGAAGATGTTACTATTCCTGCTGTTAACTTTGAAGCTTTAAATGAAGAAATCGCAAAATATCAAATTACAATGTAAAAAACAGCTAAGAGAAATCTTAGCTGTTTTTTGAATTTATTATTAAAGGAGAATTTTATGTATACTATAAAAAATGTATCTGAGATGGTTGGACTTTCGTCGTATACAATAAGATATTATGATAAATGTGGATTAATGCCATTCGTTGCAAGAAATAAAAATGGTGTCAGAGAGTTTACAGAGGATGATGTCTTTTGGATTGAAATTATAAAATGTTTAAAAAATACCGGAATGACAATTGAAGATATAAGATCTATTGTTGATTTAAGTTTAAAAGGAGATCATACCAAAGAGGAAAGAAGAACTATTCTTCTTGAGCATAGAAAAAAAATCTTAGAACAGATTGAAGATTTAAATAGTAATTTGAGAAAATTAGATTCTAAAATTGCATGGTATGACAATAATTCTATTTCTTGTGAATAAAACTATTGACTTAGAGTCGACTCTAAGGTTTATAATCTAGCTAATTACAAATAGGAGGTTGATTTTATGTTAAATTTTAATTTTTATAATCCAACACACATTGTTTTTGGTAAAGATACTTTAGATCAATTAAACACTTTAGTTCCTTCAGATGCTAAAGTTTTAATCACTTATGGCGGGGGGTCAGTTAATAGATTTGGTACTCTAGATAAAGTTATCCAAAATCTTCCTGGTAGAAAAATATTTCAATTTGGTGGAATAGAACCAAATCCTCAATATAATACACTTATGAAAGCTGTTCAAATCGCAAAAGCTGAAAATATAGATTTTCTTCTTGCTGTAGGTGGAGGTTCTGTTATGGATGGAACTAAGTTTATAGCTTTAGCTGCTAGATATGATGGTGATTGTTTAGATTTACTTACTCCTGAGTTCGATTTAGCTCCTGTTGATAGTGCTATACCTATGGGAACTGTTGTTACCCTTCCTGCAACTGGATCAGAGATGAATAATGGAGCTGTTATAAGTCATAAAAATTTAAAGGTTCCTGTATTTAGTATGTTTACTTTCCCTAAGTTTTCTATACTAGATCCAACTTTAACTTTTACATTACCAACTACACAGGTTGCAAATGGAATAATTGATACCTTTATTCATACTGTTGAGCAATATGTTACTTATCCTGTAGATGCAAGATTCCAAGATAGAACTGCTGAAGGAATTTTAAAAACTTTAATAGAGATTGGTAAAACAACAATTGAAGAACCTACAAACTACGAGGCTAGAGCAAATCTTGTTTGGTGCGCTACAATGGCTTTAAACGGACTTATCGGTGCTGGTGTTCCACAAGATTGGACTACTCATATGATTGGTCATGAAGTTACCGCTATGTTCGGTGTAGACCATGCTAAGACTCTTGCTATTTTACAACCAGCTATTTGGGAAGTTAGAAAAGAGCAAAAAAGAGATAAGTTAATTCAGTATGCTGAACGTGTTTGGGATATAACTGAATCTGATGATGATTTAAAAATAGAGTTAGCAATTCAAAAAACTCGTGCTTTCTTTGAGGACTTAGGGGTTAAAACTCATCTTTCTGATTATGATATTACTGAAGAAAAAATTGAAGATTTAATCCTAGCTTTAAAAAATAACAACAGAACTGCTCTTTCTGAAACTGGAGATTTAACTTTAGAAATTAGTAGAGAAATTCTTAAAAAAGCATTATAATATATTCCTAGAGGCTGAGAAGTTTTTCTCAGCCATTTTTTAAAGAGGTGATTATTTTGAACATAGATTTAATAAAAGAAGCAAATCGTTGCTTAAACTGCAAAAGACCACTTTGTAAAATACACTGCCCAATATCGACAGATATTCCTCATATTATAAATCTGTTTAAAGAAAACAAGATATCTGAAGCTGGAGAGATTCTATTTTTAAACAATCCTCTATCTATATTTTGTTCTATAGTTTGCCCTCACGAAGAGCAATGTAAAGGTCACTGTATAAAAGGAATTAAAGAGACCCCTGTTGAGTTTCCATTAATTGAAAAAGAGATTTCTACAAAGTATCTTTCAACTCTTCCTTTAGACAAAAAGAAATCTAACAATATTGATGTAGCTATTATTGGTGGTGGACCTGCTGGTATTACTGCTGCTATTCTTTTAGCTAAAGAGGGATTTAAAGTTACTATTTTTGAAGCTTTCTCTAAACTTGGTGGAGTTTTAAGATACGGAATTCCTGAATTTAGACTTTCAAGAGAACTAACTGATACTTTTGAAAAATATCTATTAAATCTTGGAGTAAAAATAAAATATAATACTTTAGTTGGACCAACTCATACTATTCAAAACTTAAAAGATGATGGTTTCAAATATGTTATCATAACGACTGGTGTTTGGAATCCAAAACCTATGGATATCAAAGGTGAGACAAAAGGAGACGTTCATTATGCTATCAACTACCTTGTATCTCCTGAATCATACAACTTAGGTGATAATGTTTTAGTCATTGGTGGAGGAAATGTTGCTATGGATGCTGCTAGAGTTGCTAAAAGATTGGGAAGCTCTGTTACAGTTATGTATAGACGTGGAGAAGAGGATATGCCAGCAACTAAAGTTGAAATTGCTGAAGCAAAAGAGGATGGAGTAGAGTTTAAATTCTACTATGCACCTAAAGAGATTTTAGATGACAAAATGATTTTCTTGAGAACTGAGTCTCTGACTGATGAATCTGGAAGAAAAAAGCTTATTACTATAGAAGATAGTGATATCGCCATTAAGTATAGCTCAATTATTGTTGCTGTAAGTCAAGGACCTAAAAGAAATATAGTTTCCTCAGAAGATAGAATTAGTACTGAGAAATGGGGAACTGTTGTTGTAGCTGATAATTTTGAAACGACATTAGAAAATGTTTTCTCTTGTGGAGATGTTGTCAGTGGTCCAAAAACTGTTGTTGCGGCTGTTAACGATGCTAAAAAAATGGTTAATAATATACTAAGCAAAGAGGGATTGATTTAATCAACCCCTCTTTTTTTATACTATTTAATTTTATTATACTCTTCTAAAGCTCTTCTAAGTATTATCATTGAATTTTCGATATCATCAACACTTGTACAGAATGAGAATCTAACTTCATTTTCACCTTTTCCAGGAGTTTGATAGAATCCTGGTCCTGGTGCTAACAGTAATGTCTGATTTTCATAAGAGTAATCTGTCAGTAACCATTTTGCAAATTTTTCTGCATTGTCTATTGGTAGTTTTGCAAAAGCATAGAATGCTCCATGTGGCTTATATGCTACAACTCCTGGAATTCTATTTAAGTATGAGAATAATAAATCTCTTCTATTTTGATATTTTATTCTTACATCTTCTAAATAGTTATCCATTGTATTTATTAAGTTTGCTGCTGCGTGTTGCTCTATTGTTGAAACACAAAGTCTAGCTTGGCTAAACTTCATTATACAACTCATAAGCTCTTTATTTTTACTAGCTATAAGACCTATTCTAGCTCCACAAGCACTATAGTGCTTAGAGATACTATCAACTAAGATAACTCTATCTTGAACATCTTCTAGCTGCATAAATGATGTATATGGAATATCATCATACACAAATTGTCTATAAACTTCATCCGCTATAATATATAAATCTTTCTCTTTTGCTATCTCTGCTATCATTTGAATCTCTTCTTTTGTATAAACTGTTCCTGTTGGATTAACAGGATTTGAAAGCATTATTGCACTTGTTTTTTCATTTATTAGCGACTCAATTTTTGCTTTTGATGGTAGATGGAAACTTGTCTCTATTGTTGTTTCTATCGGTACTACCTCTGCTCCTGCAAATTGACAGAAACTTGTGTAATTTGAATAAAATGGTTCAGGTATTAATACGTTATCTCCCTCATTACATATAGCCATTAAAACAAACATTATAGCTTCACTACCACCTTGAGTTATTAGCAGATCTTCTTCACTTACATTTATCCCCATCTTCTGATAACTTTTTGCAAAACTTTCTAAAAGTTGTGGAATTCCTTGAGAATGTGAATATTTTACTATTTTCTCTTGATAGTTATGCAATCCCTCAAAAAATGAATCTGGAGTTACTACATTTGGTTGTCCTATATTTAACTTATATACTTTTATTCCCTTTGCTTCTGCTGCATCGGCCAGAGGAATCAACTTTCTTATTGGTGAAAAATTCATTTCTAATGCTCTTTTTGATAATTTCATTTTGATCCTCCTAGCTTTTGTTATAAATATTTTTATTTTTCTAAATATGATACGATATTTTTTATCTAAAGTCAACTAATCGTTTATTAAAAAAGGAGCAGATTCCTCTACCCCTTCTTATATTTTATATTATCTTCCCCAAGTATCTGGAGTTTTATTCCACTTTAATGCTATTTCTGCATCTTCAGAATCTATATAGTTCTCCTCTGTTGCTACATTAATTAGTGAAGCGAAGTTTGAAAGTGTTGTCCAAGGAATTCTATCGTGCTCAAAGTTTTTATAAGCCTTTTCAAACTCATATGAGAATATTGCTAAAACTTCAACATCTACAGCTCCAGCTTCTCTTGCTGCTGCTACTGCTTTTATAGAACTTCCTCCTGTAGAGATTAAATCCTCTATTATTATTACTTTTTTCCCTTCAAATTCAGCTCCTTCGATTTGTCTTCCAGCACCGTGAGCTTTTTTCTCTCCTCTGATATATGCCATTGGAATATTCATCTCTTGAGCTATAAATGCTGCCCAAGGAATTCCTGCTGTTGCTGTTCCTGCTACAATATCAAACTCTTTCTCTTTTAAAACTTCAATGAAAGCGTCTACTACAACTTGTCTTTCTTTTGGGAATCCTATCATCTTTCTGTTATCACAGTAAATTGGACTTTTGATTCCTGAAACAAAAGTAAATGGATCCTTTACACTTAATCTAACTGCCTCTGTTCCTAATAATGATTTTGCTATATTTTTCTCTCTAGACATTTTTATAACTCACTCCTTCTCCAATTTTTTCTATAAAACTATTTCCATCATAAACTACCTTACCTCTTACTATAGTTGAAAGTACTTTTCCCCCTCCAACAATTCCAGCGTAAGGTGTCCATCCACATTTTGAAACTACATTCTCGTTCTTTATAATCTCTTTTGTTGCTATATCTATAACTACTAAGTCAGCATCATACCCAATCTCTAAAATACCTTTATTTTCTATTCCAAATATCTTAGCTGGATTCTCAGACATAACTCTTTGTAAAGTTTTCATATCTATCTTTTTATTTAACTCTTTTAGCATCAGTTCTAATGAGTTTTCAACTCCAGGAATTCCATATGTCACTTTTGAATTTTTCTCTTCTAAAGTATGAGGAGCATGATCTGTTCCTATTGTATCAATAGTTCCATCTATTAAACCTTCCCAAAGAGCCTTATTATCCTCTTTCTCTTTTAATTCTGGTTTCATTAGCAATAAAGAGTTGGCCATACTAGAATCTAAAAATAGATGGTGTGGTGCAACTTCTCCATATATCTTTAATCCCTCTTTTTTTGCAGCTCTTAATTTTTCTACTTCACTTTTTTTAGACAGATGACATAGGTATAAAGGCTTTCTAAATTTTCTAGCTAAATCTATAGCTCTCTGGACCATCTCTTCCTCAGCATGAACAGATACAATTTTAGACTCTTTAAAAAGATTTTCTAAAACTTTATCCTCCTCTACTAACATATCCCCTGTTGACATATTTAAAAATATTTTTGTTGAAGCTACTCTTTTTCTAACTTTTTTTATCTCTTCACTGTTATCTAATTTACTTCCTCCAAAATGGAATCCATAATCTACATAACTTCTTCCCTCTGAGTTTCTCTCTTTCTCTTTTAGGATTTCATCTGTTGTTGTATTTGGGACAGTATTTGGCATATCTATAAAAGTTGTTACTCCACCTTTTGCACAAGCTTTACTTCCTGTTTCAAAATCTTCCTTGTAAGAAAGCCCTGGGTCTCTCATATGAGTATGCACATCTATTACTCCTGGTAATACCCAATTTCCATCTACATCTATTATCTCATCAATATCTAATTCCTCTATTTCAGAACAATTATATATTTTAACTATCTTTCCATCTTGAATTAAGATATCTTTTATACCCTCTTCCCCATGATATAAAACTTTACAGTTCTTTAGTAGCATAACTTCTTACCCCTTCCTCTATTTCAGCTAAAACACTTTTCGCTGCTTCTACAGGGTTCTCATTTTTAGTTATTGGTCTTCCTACTACTAAGTAATCACATCCATTTATTATCGCATCTTTTGGAGTCATTATTCTCTCTTGGTCATCAGCCACAGACCACTTAGGTCTAACACCTGGACATACAGTTTTAAAATCTTCTCCACATAACTCTTTTATAGCCTTAGCTTCCCATGGCGAACAAACTATTCCATCCATTCCAGCTGTTTTAGTTAACTTAGCTAAATTTAAAGCTAAATCTTTTAGTGAAAGTTGACTTTGGAAAGTTTCTTTTAATCCCTCTTCTGAGAAACTTGTTAAGATTGTTACAGCTATTGATAAAATCTCTGGATTTACTTCTTTCACTTTTTTTGCTACAGATTCCATCATTGCTCTTCCACCACTTGCATGAACATTGAACATAAACACATTTTGTCTTGCTGCAAACAGTGATGCCATAGTTGTAGTATTTGGAATATCGTGGAATTTAAGATCTAAGAAAACTTTCTTTCCTTTTTCAGTTAAGTAATCCACCATCGTTCCTTTTGAGTTTAGGAATAACTCTAATCCTACTTTGTAGAATGAAACTGTATCTCCTAAAACTTCAACTATATTTTTTGCATCCTCCATATTTGAGTAATCTAATGCTATTATTAATTTATCTTTAATATTCATAATCTTAATCCTCCCTTAACTTTCACTTCTTTTTACTTTTATTTACAGTGTGCTGCTCCGATTATCTCTCCGATATTTTCTAGATTGTTCTCTTCACAGAACTTTTCTAATCCTGCTTTTATCTCTACAGGTAAAACTGGATTTGAGAATAGTCCTGTTCCTAGTGACACCATTGTTGCTCCTGCCATCATGAACTCTATTGCATCCTCTGTAGATGATATTCCACCCATTCCAACAATTGGAATATTTACATTTTGGTAAACTTGATATACCATTCTTAAAGCGACTGGCTTAACTGCTGGTCCAGAGAATCCTCCGAAAGTATTCCCTAATACTGGCTTTCTCTTTTTTATATCTATTGCCATTCCAAGTAGAGTATTGATTAAAGAAACTGCATCAGCTCCATTTTCTTCTACTACTTTAGCTATATGAACTATATCTGTTACATTTGGTGACAACTTTACAATTAAAGGCTTTGTTGTTACCTCTCTAACAGCTTTTGTTACTGCTCCTGCAACTTCTGGCTTTGCACCGAATGCCATTCCACCATCTTTTACATTTGGACAAGATATATTTAACTCTATCATATCAACTTCAGGAATTTGTTCAACTCTCTTTGCAATTTCTACATACTCTTCTATAACTTTTCCATTTATATTTACAATTATTGGTGACTCTATTCCAGAAGCTTTTATATTTTTTACAATTACATCTTCAAAGTAATCAATCCCTGGATTTTCAAGCCCAACACAATTTAACATTCCACCTGGAGTCTCTGCTATTCTAGTTCCATAGTTTCCATCTCTAGGTTCCATTGTTATTCCCTTTACAACAATTCCACCTAAAACATTTGGATCAAAGTAATCTTTATATTCTAAACCAAATCCGAAACATCCTGATGATGTCACCATTGGATTTTTAAATTCTTTTCCTAAAAAGTTTGTTTTTAATCTATTCATACTTCCCACTCCCTTATTTTCCACAGCTACATCCAGTATTTTCTTTTGGTTCTACATCTACTATTATTCTTGAATCGAAAACTGGTCCATCATGACAAACCTTTTTCATTCCATCTAATGTTTTTATTGAACATCCAACACATGCTTTAACTCCACATGCCATTCTTTCCTCTAATGATACCTCACAGAATACTCCAGCCTTTTGTGAAGTTTCTGCTACAGCTTCCATCATCTTATGAGGTCCACATGTTTGTACCATATCTATCTTTTCATCATCTAAAACCTTCTTTAAAACAGATATTACATTTCCTTTTTCCCCTAAAGATCCATCATCTGTTGTTATATATGTTTTTACTCCATCTAAATTTAAGTTTCCAAGAATATTTAAAGCTTCCTTACTTCTTCCACCAGCTATAAATATAACTTCGTTTTCTTTTTTTAATTCATCTATAAGTAGTTTTGTTGGAGCGATTCCCATTCCTCCTCCTACAACTACACATCTCTTTCCTTTTGTAGATGTTGTAAATCCAGTTCCTAAAGGTCCTTGAATATTTAAAGAATCTCCCTCTTTAAGAGTTGTAAACTCTTTTGTTCCTCCACCTTTAACTTCGTAATAAAACTCTAAAATGTTTCTATCTTTATCTGCATAGTGAAGACTAATTGGTCTTCTTAAAATTCTTATCTCGTTATTTAACTTTAACATGAAAAATTGTCCAGCCTTTGAGTGTTGAGAAGCTTTCTCTGACTCTATTTTCATTAAGTAATAATCTTCTCCAACTTTATGGTTTTCTAATACTTTGCAATCTTCTAAAAACATTTTTCCTCCCAAATCTATCTTCAATTTTTTATTTTTTTATATCTCTATTACAATAGTAACAATATTTGTGCTCTGTATCTTGAACATATTTATTATCCGTTTCTTCGAAGTTTGTTATACATCTTTCGTTTTCACAAACAACCTCTTCTGATTTTCTAATATCTTTTTCTGGCAATTCACTTTTAGCTGCCTCTACTAAATCTAAAGCTATTGAGAAAATAGCTGCTCTTGCTGGAACCCCATTAGCTGCCTGCTCAAAATATTTTGCATGTTTTGTATCATCTAAATCTATTTTAACTTCATCTACTCTTGGTAGCGGATGAAGAATTATCATTTCATCTTTACATTTCCCAACTATACTTTCTTTATCTATTACATGTATTCCAGCAACTTTTTTATAATCTTCTATATTTTCAAATCTTTCTTTTTGTATTCTTGTCATATAAAGAACATCAACTTCTTTTAAAATCTCTTTATAATCAAATAAGATATGATACTTTATCCCTTTTTTATCCAAACCTCTCGTTATATATTCTGGTATTTGAACCACGTCAGGTGCTATGAAGTAAAATTCGCAGTTAAACATCTCTAATGCTTTTGTCAATGAATGAACTGTTCTTCCGTATTTTAAATCTCCTACAAATGCAATCTTCTTTCCATCGATACTTCCTAATTCTTTTTGAATTGTGTATAGATCTAACATAGTTTGACTTGGATGTTCATTTGCTCCATCCCCAGCATTTAATACTGGAACTCTTGAAATATCAGCTGCGAACCGAGCTGCACCATCTCTGTTGTGTCTCATAACAATTATATCTGAGTAAGCCTCTGTCATCTTTATTGTATCTCTTAATGTTTCACCTTTTTTTAGTGATGTTGCATCTGGTGAATCAAATCCTAAAACTTTTGCTCCTAATCTGTATGCTGCTGATGTAAAAGATAATCTTGTTCTTGTTGAAGGTTCGAAAAATAAGCTTCCAACTATTTTATTTTTCAAAAGCTCTTCGTTTTTATTCTCTAGTTCTTTTGCCACTCTTAAAACTTCTAAAATATCCTCTTTTGTAAAATCTTTCATCGAAATAAAATCTCTCATTTTTCCTCCTTAGAAAATTTAGTTAAAAAAAAAGGAATAGAAATTACAAATTAATGTAACTTCTATTCCATATATTAATATTAAAATCAAAAGATAAAAATAATGAAAATAATGGTTTTTTCTTTTTTTCTTCTTGCTTAAATCCAAAAATACTTAACGATTTCTTCACTTTTTATCCTCCTCGTTTTTTTTACACTTTGCAAAGTATAACATACGATTTTAAATTTGTAAAGTAATATTTTTTAGTGATTGAAGTAGATATTCTATCTCATCTTCTGTGTTAAAAAATCCAAATGAGAATCTAACAGTACCAAGTTCGTAAGTTCCTATAGCTTTATGCGCTAGAGGAGCGCAATGGTATCCTGGTCTAACTAAAATGCCAAACTCTTCATCTAATATATTTGATAAATCTCCCGCATCAATTCCTTCTATATTAATGCTTATCACCGGAGCTTGATTTTCAGTAAAACTTTTATAAACATTAACTTTATCTAAAGTTTCTAAACCTTTTAAAAATTTAGATGTCAACTCGTCTTCGTGCGCCTTAATATTATCTATTCCAATTTTTTTTATAAAATCTAATCCTGCTCCTAAACTCATTATACCTGGAGTATTTACAGTTCCTGATTCTAGCATCTCTGGCATCTCTTTCGGCTGTCTTGACAGTTTTGAAAAGCTTCCTGTTCCCCCTTCTAAAATTGGATCAATATGGATTCCTTCCCTTATACAAATTGCACCAATACCTTGAATTCCAAACAGTGATTTATGCCCTGTTAAACACAGTATATCTATATTGTCTCTTTCCATATCTATATCAATATATCCTGCACTCTGAGAAGCATCAAGTATAAATAGTATCCCATTTTTTTTACAAATTGCACCTACTTGTTTTATATCCTGTATTGTTCCATTTACATTGGAAATATGATTCATTACAACTGCCTTAGTTTCTGATGTTATAGATTTTTCTAACTCTAAATATGTATTTATAAATGTTAGTTTAACCTCTTTTTCATCCCTTATAGAGTACAACGGTCTTAAAGATGAATTATGTTCAAAATTTGTTGTTATTACATGTGCTCCTTTTGGTATGGCTCCTTTTATTGCAAAGTTCAAGGATTCTGTTGCATTCGCTGTAAATGCTACATTTAAACTATTTTTAACTCCAAAAAAATGAGCTACCTTTTCTCTAACTTCGTATATTTTTCTAGCTACTTCTAAAGCTTTTCTATGTCCTGCTCTTCCTGGATTAGCATTATACTCTCTTATTGCTATTTCAACTGAGCTATAAACTGATTCAGGTTTTGGAGAACTTGTAGCCGAGTTATCAAAATAATAGATTTTCATATATTTCTCCTCTAAAAAATAATAAAGAGAGGATTGCTCCTCTCTTTTTATATTAGTTTATTTTTGCAAAAACTTCAACTATATTGTATAAATGATCTTTTATTCTTCTGTAGTTATTTAAGATATCCATATATCCTGTACTTAACATTGCTGGCATTACATTTTCTGATACATGCTCTAAATGCTCTGCTCTTGCTCTTTTATACTCATCTTTAATATAGTTACATTTTTTTATAGCTGATAGGAATAAATCCTTATCTCTTAACTCATATGCTCTATTAATGTCATTAAATAAATCTTCAACATTGTTATGTAATTGATTTAAAGTTGCTCTCTTGTACTCGTTTAATTCAATTCCATTATCTTGCATTTTCTTTAATGTTTTTGCAATTCTCAATAAGTAATCACTTATTGTTTCATACTCATCACAAGTTTGTAAATTCTCTCTTGTGTCTTCTGTATTAGCAAGATCTAATGTTCCATTTAAAATGTGGAAGTTTACATCTGAAATCTCTTTTTGGAATAAATCTAATGTATCTTCTAACTTTTCAATTTTTCCAACTTGAGTATCTATTTTTTCTTTTCCTGAGAAAACTCCATCTAAATCAGCAAAGATTTCTTTTATTTGAGCTCCCATCGCTAAAATCTCTTTTTGTGTTTGCTCAACAACTACTGATGGCGTATCTGCCATTAGTATATCTAAGTGAGTAACTCTCTCTTTAGCTACTGGTGAATCCGACTTAACAACTTTACATAAGAAGTCAGCTAAGTATCCAGCAAATGGAATAAATAATATTACGTTTAATACGTTAAACATTGTATGAGCCGTAGCTATTGCTGCTGTTAAATTATTTACAGGATCTAATAGGTTCTCTAAGAACACTAAATATGGTCTAAATATTGTTGTAGCCCAAATTACACCACCGATATTAATAATTGTATGTGCATAAGCTGCTCTTTTTGCATTCGCTGTTGCATTTAATGATGCTAAAAGTGCTGTTATTGTTGTTCCTACGTTTTCTCCTAATACTAATGCTACTGCTGTTGGATAATCAATTAAACCTTGAACAGCTAAAGTTATTGTAATTCCTAATGTAGCTGATGATGATTGAACAACTGCTGTTAAAAGAGCTCCTACTGCTGCTGCTTTTAAAACTCCAAAGTATGTATCTGCTGTAAACGCATGGAATAACGCTACGAATTCTGGCATTGATCTTAATGGTTTTAATCCGTCACTCATTAACTCTAATCCAAAGAAGATTAATCCTAATCCCATTATTGCCATAGCTCTTGTTCTAGCTTTTTCACTAGTAAAGAACATAGTTGATATTGCTGCTGCTCCAGCCATTGGAAGTCCATACTTTCCTATCTTTAGAACAAGTATCCATCCAGTTATTGTAGTTCCTATATTAGCTCCTAGTATAACTCCTAAAGCTTGCTTTAATGTTAATAACGAAGCGTTTACAAATCCTATTGTCATTACAGTACTTACAGATGATGATTGAACTAATGCTGTTACAAACACTCCCATTCCGATGGCCATAAAACGATTTGTTGTAAGCATAGCTAAGATTTTTTTCAATCTTTCTCCTGCCATTTTTTGCATTCCTTTAGACATGTTTTCCATTCCGTACAAGAATAGACCTAGTCCTCCTAGAACCTTAAAAAAGATATCTAAGTACATTTTTCCTCCTAAATTCTATTTTTATTTTAATTTTTTTTGATTAAATAGTCAATTAGCTAGATTTTATCATGTATTTTAAAAAATGTAAAATAAAAAACCCATTTTTAACTTAATTTTTACACATTTTTAACATAAAAGTTTATTTTCAACATAAAAAAAAGGGGTATTTTATTTTTATACCCCTTCTATCCCCTTTATTTACTTATCTTTCTTTTAAACAAAACTGTATTTTAAATTTATTTTTTTTCAAGTTTAAATCCTGCAATTTTATTTACAACAATTGCAATAGCTCCATCTCCAGTTACATTACATGCAGTTCCAAAACTATCTTGTGCTAAATATAACGCAATCATTATAGAAGTTAAAGTTGGCGGGAATCCTAACATTGTTTCTATTATTCCTAACGCTGCCATTACTGCTCCTCCTGGAACGCCTGGTGCAGCAACCATTGTTACTCCTAACATTAAAATAAATCCTAACATTGTTCCAAATGTTACTGTCATTCCGTTTAACATCATAATTGCCATTGCACAACTCACTAAAGTTATCGTGCTTCCTGATAAATGTATTGTTGCACATAGTGGTACTACAAATTCTGCAATTCCTGGATTTACACCATTTTCTTTAGTTTGATTTAAAGTTACTGGTATTGTTGCTGCCGATGATTGTGTTCCAATAGCTGTTAAATATGCTGGTAACATATTTTTTATTAAAACTATGGGATTTGCTCCTGATAGTCCTCCTGCTATAAAATACATTATTAGTAAAACTGTAATATGAAGCAAAATTATTACAGCAAATACTTTTGAGAATACAGATAAAATTGTTACAACTTGACCTGCATAAGTCATATTCGCAAAAATTCCTGCTATATGCAATGGTAAAAATGGAATAATTATATTTCTAATAATTCCTTCTACTATCTTTTGGAACTCATTCATTACATCTTTAATTGCATGTCCCTTTGCTATGGCTATTCCTATTCCTAAAATAAACGCAATTAATAGTGCTGTCATAACATCCATTATTGGAGGCATATTTATTGTTAAATAACCTGATAGTAGTGAGTGTTCTGGATTATCTGCTGATGAAACCATAGAGCCTGTTTTTAAAATCAGCTTAAAAACAGCTGAATTTACAAAATATGTAAACGATCCTGATAACACAGTTGAAATATAAGCTATCGCTGTTGTAATTCCCAATAATTTTCCTGCTCCAGTTCCAAGCTCTCCAATTCCAGGTGCAACAAATCCTATTATAATTAGAGGAATTGAGAATTTTAAAAAGTTTCCAAAAATACCATTAAACGTCGCTAACACTCTTACAGGCATCTCCATTCCTAACATACCCACACCAATACCGATTATAATTGCTAAAATTAATTTTGGTAAAAGACCAATTTTTTTCATTTTTTCCTCCCAGTACTTAAAATTGTTTATTAAAAGAACTAACTATATAATTAATACTACATTTCATTCCATTTTGCAAACTTTTTTTGTATATAATTTAGAAAATTTGTATTTTTCTTATATATGTAATATAATTAAGATAAAAAAATCTTAATTATATTAAGACTTAAGGATGTGAAATATGATAAAAGGTAATGTTGAGGGAATTAGAGATTCTATTTTAGCTGAATTAGATACTATCTATAGTATGACAGTTGAAAAAGGGAAACTTATTAACCCTGAAATTGTCGCACTTATTACAGATATGACAAGAGTTATTAATCGTGAAATTAGTGTTTCGATTGATAGAAAAGGTAAAATTTTAGAGGTTGCAATTGGAGATAGTAACAGTGTTGAGTTACCAATCTTGGAAATTTCTAGTAAAAAATTAAGTGGAGTAAAGGTTATACATACTCACCCTAATGGTTATTCTAAACTTTCTATGATTGATATTTCAGCTCTTCTAAAATTAAAGTTAGATGCTATTTTAGCTATCGGTGTTGGTGAGACTGAAATTACAGGTATCAATGTTGGATATTGTAAAATTGAAAATCAAGAATTAACTTATGAAGAGATTGAAAATCTTTCTTTAGAAAAAACATTTTCCATCGAATATTTGGATAAAGTGCTAGAGATTGAAGCTGAACTTAGAAAAAGTGATGTTGTCGAAGACGATAGTGAATACGCTATTGTTGTTGGTGTTGATTCAGAAGAAAGTTTAGATGAATTAGAAGAGCTTGCAAGGGCTTGTGAGGTTAATGTTGCTGGAAGAATCTTCCAAAAAATAAAAAGAATTGATAATATTTTCTATATCGGTAGTGGTAAAGTTAAAGAATTAGCTTTATTAAGACAAATCAAAAATGCAAATCTTATAATCTTCGACGAAGAGTTAAGTGGAGTTCAAATTAAAAACTTAGAGGCTGTTACTGGATGTAAAGTAATCGATAGAACTATTCTTATTCTTGAGATATTTGCTAGAAGAGCTAGAACTAGAGAAGCTAAAATTCAAGTAGAGTTAGCTCAACTTAAATATAGAAGTCATAGACTTATCGGTTTAGGAAGTGTTATGTCTAGAACTGGGGGAGGAATTGGAACTAAAGGTCCTGGAGAGAAAAAACTTGAAATTGATAGAAGAAGAATCAAAGACGAGATATTTGCTCTTAGACAAGAACTTGAAAAAATAAAAAAAATCAGAGCTCTTCAAAGAACAAAAAGAGAAAGTTCTGGAATTCCTAGAGTTTCTCTTGTTGGGTATACAAACGTTGGAAAATCGACTCTTAGAAATCTTCTTGTAGATATGTATCCAAGTGATAATACAGTAAAAAAAGAAGCTGTTTTCGCAGAAAATATGCTTTTTGCTACTCTTGATGCTACAACAAGAACTATGGTTTTACCAGATAAAAGAGTTACCGCTCTTACAGATACAGTTGGATTTGTTAGAAAACTTCCTCATGATTTAGTTGAAGCATTTAAATCAACTCTTGAAGAGGTTATTTTCTCTGATCTTTTAGTTCATCTTGTAGATGCTTCTAGTGAGACTGTAATTCAACAAATAAAATCTGTTGAAAATGTTTTAACAGAACTTGGAGCATTCGATAAACCAACTATTTTAGCTCTTAACAAGTGTGATGTAGCTACAGAAGAACAGATTGCTAAATTAAAAGAGCTTTACTCTCATATGGAAATTGTTGAGATTAGTGCTAAAAATGAGATTAATATCGAGCTACTTATGGAAAGAGTCACTGAAGCTCTTCCTAGAACTATGAAAAAAGTTGAACTTTTAATTCCTTATTCTGAAAGTTCAATTAACGCTTATCTTCATAGAAATGCTATTATCGAAAGCGAATCTTACGAAGCTGAAGGTACTCTAGTAATCGCTACTGTTAGTGATGAAGCTTATAACAAATGTTCTAAATTTATTATTAATGAAATTTAAATAATTTAAAAAGTCGATTTATTTCGACTTTTTTTTATTTTTTAAAAAAAGTTATTGACTTTCTCTTTAACTTGTGGTACTATATTTTTGTGATTGCGGGAG